>JALYUH010000168.1 GCA_030853985.1 Bacteroidota bacterium
ACCCGTACCACGACTACGCCATGGGCAACGCGGCCGAGAACACGGCGAAGGAAATGGGTTTCACCCGCGAACAGCAGGATGCTTTCGCCATTGAGAGTTACACCCGTAGCGCGTCCGCTGCTAAAGCCGGCAAGAAAAAGGACGAAATTGTGCCCGTTACCATCGAGAGCCGCGGCAAAACCACGGTTATCGACGACGACGAGGAGTATCTGAAAGTAGATTTCAGCAAGCTGCCCGGCCTGAAGCCGGCCTTCATCAAAGAGGGCGGCACCGTGACGGCAGCCAACGCCTCGACCCTGAACGACGGCGCGGCCGCCGTGCTGCTGATGAGCCGCGAGAAAGCCGACGAGTTGGGCCTCAAGCCCATCGGCCGCATTTTGGGCTTCGCCGATGCCGAGCAGGCTCCGGAGTGGTTCACGACTTCGCCCGCGCTGGCGATTCCGAAGGCGCTGAAAAACGCCGGTAAGACGGCCGCCGACGTGGATTTTTACGAAATCAACGAGGCCTTTTCGGTGGTGAGCCTGGCCAACAACCAGCTGCTGAAACTGGACGGCGACAAGGTGAATAAGTACGGCGGGGCCGTGAGCCTGGGCCATCCGCTGGGCGCTTCGGGCGCACGCATCGTGACCACGCTGATGAACGTGCTGAAGAACGAGGGCGGCAAAATTGGCGTCACCGGCATCTGCAACGGCGGCGGCGGGGCCAGCGCCATTGTGGTAGAGGCGCTGTAGCTTTTGCGCTGATAACTGGAACGAGCCCCGCCGAATAAAATCGGTGGGGCTTTTTTTTGGCTTGAATTTTAGCAGCTGATTCCATCCGCACGGAAACAGCATTTCCTGCGTTCTTTCGCCTATGAAATACCTACTGCCTTTTTTTCTGCTGCTGCTGGCGGTTCCCTCGCACGGGCAGCGACTGAAACGACTCATTACCTATTACGACTCGCTGAAGGAGCATAAGCACGAGGTGTATTCGGCGTTGGTGGCAGCCGATACCATCCCGCAGGGCTCGTACAAGCGGTTTTACCGCAACGGCCGGCTGGAGCAGCAAACCAGCTTCCGCCAGGGCAAGCGCGACTCTTCCTATGTAGAATTCCACGCAACCGGCACGCGGCGGCTGGAAGCAACCTACGCCGACGGGGTGCGGCAGGGGCCATTCACTACGTATTACGATGATGGCAAGCCGGCGCAGAAGGGCTTTTTCGTGGACGACGAGCCCAACGGGGAGTTGACTTATTACCACCCGGACGGTTCGGTGCGGCTGAAAACCACGCTGGTAAAGGGCCAACCCAACGGAGCGCTGAAGGCCGTGTACCCCGACGGCAAAACCCAGGCCGAGGTGAACTATGAGAACGGCCAGCCCAACGGCACGGTGAAATTCTATTACCCCAACGGCGTGGTGCAGAGCGAGGGCACGTTCACGCGCGGGCTGCTGTCGGGGTCCTACATCACGCGCTATCCGAATAGTCAGATTGAAGTGGAAGTGCTGGCCGACAAAAACGGGCGCGGCCGCTACCGCAGCTACTACCCGAGCGGCAAGCTCCAGACCGAGAGCACCTACGCCCCTGCCCCGCTGGCCCAGCGCCCGGTGAAAAACCAGCTCGGCGATGACCTGACAAAGCGCGTGATGCCGCCCACCGGCACTACCGCCCTCGACGGGCCCGCCACCAGCTACTTCGAAAGTGGCCAGGTAAAAAGCAAGCTCACCTACCGCAACGGCATCCCCACGGGCAAGGGCACCGAATACTTCGTGACTGGCAATCCGCACGAGGAAACCGACTACAGCAACTCGGGTAAGGACCGCAAAATCGTGCGTTACCAGGATGCGCCCGGCAAATTGGTGCAGGCCGAAGAGCAGTATAAGAACAACCGCCCCGCCGGCATGTGGCGCGACTACTTCCCCGATGGCAAGGCCGTGCGCAAAACCGAAACCTACGGCCCCAGCGGCCGCTTGGTGGGCGACCGCATTACTTACTTCGAGAATGGCCAGGTGCAAAACCGCCAGCCTTACTTGAACGGCTTTCTGGGCGGCGTGGGGCAGGAATATTACCCTACGGGCAAGCTACGCAAGGAAACGACCTACGTGCGCAGCCAGATTCAGGGGCCCTTCCGCGAGCTACGGGAAGATGGGACGGTGGCCGTGAGCGGGCAGTACCGCAACAGCCGCCAGAGCGGCGTGTGGACCTACTATCAGGCCGACGGCACCACCGTGGACCGCACCGTGACCTACCGCAACGGCCAGTTGGTCACCGACCCCATCCGGCAGCCCAAAGCCAAGCCCCGCGCCCCGCTAAAGCGGAAGTAGCGGCGAACTCCGGAGAAGCCCCAATGGGGGCTTAACTGAAGGGCGAACTATTGGTAGCAGGAGTATTTGTTAGGTTTTTTAAGCCCCAGCGGGGCGACACTCCTCAGAAGAGTGTCGCCCCGCTGGGGCTTTGTCGTTGGCTCGGGGGAGTTTTTTTACATGCATGCTGACCTACTGGCGCTTTTTTCTGAGCTTGGGCAACCGCCAAAAGCAACGCTGCATCTGACCTCGCGAACCCCAAGCCAGCGCAAAGGCCGGGAACCTCAAGCGTTGATAAAAATATTTTTATCGCTTACCACCTGAATTTCAATTGATAGCAGTTTCGAAAGCTTGACTTAGTGGGAATTTATTTCGGCAGTACCTTGCTTTACAAAGTACCTGTTTTACATTTGTTCCATCCAACGCATAGTAGCTGCCGAAAGCTTGTACCAAAGACGGCCCGCTAGCTGACGTGGATTTTCACTCACCGGGGTTTTGGGTCCCGGACTACTCCCTCCCCAGCGGAACCGCGGCCGCTACCGGACCTGAGCCGCCCCTCACCCAACCTCATCTTTTTTACTGCACCATGAAACCCTTTCTCACTACTCTTCTAGCTTCTGCGTTTGGCCGCCTATTGCTGGGCGCCACCGCCACTTGCTTGCTCCCGCTAAGCGCCGCCACGGCCCAAAACACCGGAGCCGGCAGCGTGAGCGGACATCTGGTAGAGGCCGGCACAAAAACCCCCGTTCCCTTCTCCGATGTGCTGCTGCTGCGCGCCGCCGACTCCACGTTTGTAGCCGTGGCCCAAACCACCGAGCAGGGCGGCTTTAAGGCCCTGAACCTACCCTACGGAACCTATCTGCTGCGCGTGCAGGATTTGAACTACCGCGTATTGCGTCGCCGCTTTAGCCTGACAGCCAGTGCGCCCACCATCGAATTCCCCAATTTCGAGATGGCCGCTGCCTCGGCGACCCGGCTGGGCGAAGTGGTGGTGACGGGCGAGAAAGCCGCCGTGGTGGAAGACCTAGGCAAGCGCGTCATCAACGTGGAAAAAGACCTGGGCAGCGTGGGTGGTACGGCGGCCAACGTGCTGCAAAACGTGCCCTCGGTGAGCGTGGACGTGAACGGCACGGTGAGCATGCGCGGCACGTCCAACGTGACCATTCTCATTGATGGCAAGCCGGCCGGCGTGAGCAACGGCGGCACCGGCGGCCCCCGCCTCGACCAGATTCCGGCCTCGCGCATTGCCCAGGTGGAGGTGATTACGAATCCTTCGGCTAAGTACGACGCGGCCGGTGGCGGTGGAGTTATCAACCTGATTACCAAAAAAGAAACCCGCACCGGCACCAACGGCACGGCTGCCCTCAACCTGGGCACGGCCGACAAATACAGCGGCAGCCTGGGCCTGAGCCGCAAAGTGGGCAAAGCCACCTGGACGGCCGGCTACGATGGCCGCGACGTGACCTACCGCAGCCACGGCCACAGCGAGCAAACGGCCCTGCTCGGCCCTACCGAAAGCGTGCGCACCACCCAGCAGGGCGTGGGCAGCGAAACCCACCGCAACCACTCGGTGCGGCTGGGCGTGGAAGTGGAGCTGCCTAAAAACCAGAGCCTAAGCCTAAACGTGAGTCCCGGCACCGAGCGCAACCTCGAAGGCGAAGGCCAGAACCTGACCCAGCAAATCAACAACGGCCCGGTGCAAGCCACCCGTGGCCGCCAGGACCTCGATGTGAAAGTAAAAATGCTGGAAGTAGATGGCAATTACCGCCGCACCTGGGACGCCCACCAGGGCCGCGAGCTGACGGCCAACTTCGGCGGCGTGGTAATTGATGCCAACGTGCCGGTGGTGCAGCGGCAGTACGCCGGGGCCGGCTCGGGCAGCGTGCCGCAGCCCGGCACCCGGCAGCAGCTCGACCTGCTGGCCAACGTGCAGTACGGGCAGGTAGACTACGTGCACCCGCTGGCCGATGGCAAGGGCCGCCTCGAAGTGGGGGCCAAAGTGGAGCGCCAGGGCAACCACGGCAGCAACTCGTTCGGCTACGCCACCAGCGAAACCCGCCCCGACGACTTCCAGAACGACCCGGCCCGCTCGCTCACCTACACCTCGAACCAAGTGGTGCCCGCGGCTTACGTGACGGCGCAGCACAGCCTCGGCAGCAAGTGGAATACCCAGGTGGGCCTGCGCGCCGAATACACGCACCTGAGCGGCAGCGTGGTGGGCGGCGAGGGCATTGCCCAGCGCGGCAGTCTCAGCCAGGACTACCTCAACTTCTTTCCTTCGGCGCTCATCAGCCGCGAGTTGGGCAAGGAAGCCGGCCAGAACCGCCTGCAATTGAGCTACGCCCGCCGCCTGAACCGCCCCAACTTTATGCAGCAGCTGCCACTGGCTATTTACCAGGACCCGCGCAGCTACCGCCTCGGCAACCCGCGCTTGCAGGCCGAATTCAGCCACAACATTGAGCTGGGCCACCAGCTGACGGTGGGCCAGGCCACGATTACCAGCACCGGGTTTGCCCGCATCACCACCAACTCCATTCAGCGCCTGCGCTTTGTGGATACCACGGCCACCCGCCTGGCGGGAGCCGGCGCGGGCCTCATCACGGCTGAAACCTACGACAACCTGGGCACGACCACCAACGTCGGGGCGGAGTTCAGCCTGAACCAGCCGCTGGCCAAGTGGTGGCGCCTGAACGCCAGCACCAGCCTTTACCGCGCCCAGATTGCGGGCAACGGCATCGCCAACAACCGCGCGGCTTTCATCGCCACGGCTCGCCTCACTAACAACTTCACCATCCGGCCCACCCTCGATGTGCAGCTGAGCGGCAACGTGCGCTCGGCCCAGCTCACGGCCCAGGGCCGGCAGCTGGCCTCGGGGCAAGTAGACATTGCCCTGCGCCAGCGCTTGTTCTCCGACCGCGCCGCCCTCACCCTGCGCATCGCCGACCTACTGAACACCCAGCAGTACCGCAACGAAATTGCCACCGACGCGCTGGCCAGTACCCGCTACAGCAAAGACGAAAGCCGCGTGGGCTGGTTGGGTTTCACCTGGTACATCGGGGCCAGCAAGGCCAAGCCGGGCCGCATTGAGGCCGCGCCCCAGGGCGGGGGCGGCTTCGGCGGCTAGTAGCGCGATGAGTAGCGCGAACTTTTAGTTAGCGTCCGACCAGGGTTCGCGACGGTACGCCCGCCGGTGCGGGACGCGAACTGCAAGTTCGCGCTACGGCTTTTCTGCGACCGGTCCCGCTGCCAGCTTATGCGGTAGCGGGATTTGGGCATCAGCCTGTAATGCCCGACGCGGCGGCCCGATTCATCCACCAATACTGCTTTGCCCCGCAAGTGCCCTCGAAACCGTAGTTTCGGGCCGCCGGACCGGGAATTCGCCTAATCCATCCGCTTTCTCTGCAATGCTTTTTTCACCCTTTCTGACTCCTATGTCCAAACAACTCCCCCTCGCCGTCGCGCTTTTGCTGGCCGCTGGCACCGTTTCGGCCCAATCGGGCAAAGTTAAGGTCAAGGTGAAGCCCGGCCGCACCGAAACGGCCCTAGCCGCCCC
>JALYUH010000201.1 GCA_030853985.1 Bacteroidota bacterium
GCGTGAACTACGGCGACACCGACCTCAAGGCCGCCCTCATTACCGTGAACTACGGCCAGAACACGATGGAGGCCGAGGGCCGGATGGACTCGGTGAAAAACCGCCTGATGGACCGCCCCGTGCTGAAGGACGGCGCGGGCCTGTACACGGCCAGTAACATCGCATACAATTTCAAGAGCAAGAAGGCCCGCGTCACCGATGCCGTAACCACGCAGGGCGAGGGTTTTGTGAGTGCGGCCACCATCAAGCGCCTGCCCGATGGCAACATCAACGGCCTGAACGGGCGCTACACTACCTGCAACCTCGAGCACCCACACTTCTACATTCAGGCGAAGAAAATGAAGGTGATTCCGGGCGAGAAGGTGGTAACCGGGCCTTTCAATCTCGTAATTGGCGACGTGCCCACGCCGCTGGGCTTTCTGTTCGGCTTTTTCCCGATGCCGAATAAGAGCCGGGGCTCGGGCGTACTCATTCCCACCTTTGGGCAGGCGGCCGACCGGGGTTATTTCCTCACCAATGGCGGCTACTACTTTGCGCCCAACGACTACATCGGCGTGCGCCTCACGGGCGACATTTATGCCGGCAACGGCCAAAAATTCGGGGGCTGGGGGGCCACGGCCGACATTTCCTACCTGAAGCGCTACACCTACACCGGCAACTTCAACCTGCGCTTCTCGAACCGCCCCACCAACGCCATTCTGCTGCCCAGCGATGGCACCGTGAACGTGGGGCCAACCTACATTCAGCCGCCAGCCAGCAACTCGTTCTGGATTACCTGGAACCACTCGCCCGTGCCCAAGCCCGGCGGGGGGCGCTTTTCGGCCAGCGTGCAGGCGGGCACCAACGGCTTCAACCGCACCAACAGCATCGATGCGCGCCGCTACCTCACCGCCCAGTACAGCTCCAACATCGGCTACTCGAAGCAGCTGCGCTACCTGCCCATCAACTTCGATGTGAAGATGAGCCAGGCCCAGGGCGAAGACGGCAGCATGACCTTCACGCTGCCCGACGTGAGCGTGGGCGTGGCCCGCCAGTACCCGTACCAGTGGTTCGGCATCAAGCCGGGGGCGGGCGGCAAGCTCGGCACCATGTTCTACGAGCAGCTCACCATCAGCTACAACCTCACGGCCAGCAACCAGTTCAGCAACACAGTGCAGCCGCGGGCACTTGGCAGCGGCATTCCGTTGCTGGGCGGCGGGGCCGAGCTCGCGCGCATTCCGTTCAGCTTCGGCAACCTGGGGCACTTGCTCAGCAACGGTCGCAACGGCATTCAGCACCAGTTCAACATCGGGGTGGGCTCCTACTCGCTGGGGCCCCACCTCAAGCTGAGCCCCAGCGTGAGCTACGGCGAGGTGTGGTACGGCCAGCGCCTGAACTATTCCTACGTGCCGCTGGCCCAGGCCGTGCGCATCGACACCGTGCGGGGCTTCAACCGCATTGGGGCCTATTCGCTGGGGGCCAGCCTCAACACCACCATCTACGGCACGGTGGTGCGGCGGGGCACGCACAAAATCCAGGCCCTGCGCCACAAGATGACGCCCAGCGCTACTTATAACTTCTCGCCCAACGCCTACGCGGCGGGCAGCTACTACCCGCAAACCTCGCCCGTGTACCAGCCGGCCAGCACCGTTTTTGGCAGCGTAACGGGGGCCAATGGCCAGTTCTACACCACGGCCGTGCAAAACAGCTACCTCAACAGCTACGAGGGCTTCCTGTACGGCGTGCCCGGCGGGGCCGAGCAGCAGCAGATTTCCTTCAGCCTGCAAAACAACGTGGAGCTGAAAGTGCGCGACGACAAGGACACCACCGGCACCAACCCCTTCCGCAAGGTGAGCCTGATTGACGGGCTTGATTTCGGGATGGCCTACAACTTCGCGGCACCGCAGCGCAAGCTCTCGAACCTGAGCGTGCAGTTTCGCACTCAGATTGCCAAAAAGCTCAACCTGAACAGCGGGGCCAGCTTTTCGCCCTACCAGCGCAACAGCCAGGGCGTGGAAATTGACCAGTACCTGTTTCAGGCCGATAACCGCAAGCTGCTGCGCCTGGCTTCGGCCACGCTCGGCGCAACCTACGCCTTCAACCCCGCTACGGGCACCAAAAAAAGCGTGGTGCGCCGGGCCGTGGCCCCCAGCAACGACCCCACCCTGGGCATCGTGGGTCCCACCAATTTCTACGCCGACTACGTCGATTTCGACATTCCGTGGGAGTTCAACCTGACCTACGCCGCCGGCTACACCACCAACGTCATTCCGCTCACGTCCGCTTACCTGCAGCAAAATCCCAGTGGCCGCCCGCCCATTCTGGCCCTGAACACGGTGGGCGTAACGGGCTCCGTGAAGCTCACCCCCAACCTGCGCATGAGCTATAACCTGGGCTACGACCTTACCCATCAAACCATTACCTATCCCAACGTAACGGTTTTCCGCGACCTGCACTGCTGGCAGATTAACGGCACCTGGATTCCGTTCGGCATTACCAAAGGCTACAGCTTCACCATCGCGGCCAAGAGCAGCCTGTTGCAGGACCTCAAGCTGAACCGCAACCGCTACGCCCAGTACCAATAGGCCTGGGCCGGCTCCCATGCTTGGTTTTGCAGCCCCTGCGCTTCGGCCAGGGGCTTTTTGCGGCCCACCCGGTGCGGGCTAACGAAATTGTTGCCAGCTTTGCCCCGCCAAACGGCCTCTTATTCGCAAACCTGCCCGCCATGTCTCAGCACAAGGAAGTCAAACTCGTTACCACCCACCAGATGCTCGCCATGAAGGAGCGGGGGGAAAAAATATCCATGCTCACGGCCTACGACTACTCGATGGCCCAGATTCTCGACGGCGCGGGCATCGACGTGCTGCTCGTCGGCGACTCGGCTTCCAACGTCATGGCCGGCCACGAAACCACCCTGCCCATCACCCTCGACCAGATGATATACCACGCCCAGAGCGTGGTGCGCGCCGTGAAACGCGCCTTTGTGGTGGTCGATATGCCCTTCGGCTCCTACCAGGGCAACTCCTCCGAGGCGCTGCGCTCGGCCATTCGCATCATGAAGGAGTCGGGCGGCCACGGCATCAAGCTCGAAGGCGGGGCCGAGATTAAAGACAGCATCACGCGCATTCTCACGGCCGGCATTCCGGTGATGGGCCACCTCGGCCTCACGCCGCAGTCCATCTACAAGTTCGGCACCTACAGCGTGCGCGCCAAGGAAGAAGCCGAGGCCCAGAAGCTGCTCGAAGATGCCCGCCTGCTTCAGGAAATCGGCTGCTTCGGCCTGGTACTCGAAAAAATCCCCGCCTCCCTGGCCAAACAAGTGGCCGAGGAGCTCACCATCCCCGTCATCGGCATCGGGGCCGGCCCCGATGTGGACGGTCAGGTGCTGGTGGTCCACGACCTGCTGGGCATCACCAAGGAGTTCAAGCCCCGCTTCCTGCGCCGCTACGCCGAGCTGCACGATATTATGACCGAAGCCGTGCAGCACTACGTGGCCGATGTGAAAAGCCGCGAGTTTCCGAGCAAGGAGGAGGGGTATTAGCAGGAACGGGCCGTGGTGCGTTCCTGCCCCTGTTCGTATCTTCGTCGCATTAACAGCAAGAGCGGAGCGCCCGGTGAGTGTGGTCTGACGACGTGCGGTAGTACCCCCGAGGGGTCCCGGCCCGCTTCTGCTACTAGTCCAACAGCCGCCCGTTCCCACCGCGTGAATCGTCCCAACCTTTGGTCCGAAGGCAGAGAAATTCTGTTCGAAGACAACCATCTTCTCGTTATCAAAAAGCCCGCCGGCATTCTCGTGCAGGGCGATGCCACCGGCGACGCGCCCCTCTCCAAAAAAGCCGCCGAGTACCTGCGCTTCAAGTACAAGAAGCCCGGCGAGGCCTTCGTGGGCGTGTGCCACCGCATCGACCGGCCGGTCTCGGGCATCGTCATCCTGGCCAAAACCAGTAAGGCGTTGAGCCGCCTGAACGAGATGTTTCGCGACGATAAAATCCACAAAACGTACTGGGCACTCACCGGCCGGCCGCCCGTGCCCGAAACCGGCACGCTCATTCACTGGCTGGTGAAGGACACCATCCGCAACGTTACCAAAGCCTACCCCGAGAAGCACAGCCAGGGCCTGCGCTCCGAGCTGCGCTACGAGCTGCTGGGCATGGCCGGCAACCGCTACCTGCTCCAGGTAAACCCCGTAACGGGCCGCCCCCACCAGATTCGAACCCAGCTGGCCACCGGCCTGGGCACCCCCATCATCGGCGACGTGAAATACGGCTTCATCGCCCCCCTGCCCGACGTGAGCATTGCCCTGCACGCCCGCCAGCTGCAATTGCAGCACCCCGTCACGAAAGAGCTGATGACCTTCGTGGCCCCCCTGCCCGATGCCCCGCATTGGGATGCGGCACGGGAATACTACAAGTAGCAGCCGATGAACGGACCGCGAAACTGTGCTTCGCCTCGCGGTGGCGCTGGCAACTCATTCCCGTGCAGCAGCACCTGACGCGAGACGAAGCACAGCTTCGTGGCACCGTATACGTGCAAGATTTTGGCCTTCCGGGCTTAAAAAATCCGCTGCCCCCACCCCGGCCGTAATTTTGTATCGTCGCCGCTGAACCTAAGGCCAGCCCTTTTGCTTGTGCGGTCAGCTTCTTCATAACAGCTTCACATGGCTATTCTCATTTTTTTCGTAGCGCACTATTATTTATCTCTGTTCACGCAGACGTTTTATCTGCATCGCTATGCGGCGCACAAGATGTTTACGATGAACAATTTCTGGGAGAAATTTTTCTTCCTATTCACCTACATCTGCCAGGGTAGCAGCTTCCTCTCGCCCCGGGCCTACGCGCTGTTGCACCGCATGCACCACGCCTATTCCGACACCGCGCTCGACCCGCACTCGCCCCATTTCTCGAACAACGCGTTCGATATGATGTGGAAGACCAAGGTGATTTACAACGACGTAGTGAACAACGAGCACGAGGGTGCCAAGCGCTTCGAGGGCGATATCCCCGAGTGGAGCTGGCTCGACAAGTTCGGCGGTACCGTGTACTCGCGTCTGGCCTGGGGCACGGCTTACGTGCTGTTCTACATCAACTTCGCCACGGCCTGGTGGCAGTACCTGCTGCTCCCCATCCACTTCCTGATGGGTCCTATCCACGGGGCTATCGTAAACTGGGGCGGCCACAAATACGGCTACCAGAACTTCGATAACCGCGACAAGTCGCGCAACACGCTGGCCCTAGACTTCCTGGCCTTCGGCGAGCTGTTCCAGAACAACCACCACAAGCTGCCCATGCGCGTCAACTTCGGCGTGAAATGGTGGGAGTTCGACCCCACTTACGTCGCCATCTGGGGCCTCGACAAGGTCGGCATCATTAAGGTGAAGCGTAAGAACATGAACCTGAACACAATTTCCAAGCTGGCCAAGCCCAAGCGCGAAGCCATGGCGGCGTAATGCCCAGCATGACGAGTGACAAAAAAGCCCTGGCCCCGCGCCAGGGCTTTTTTATTTTCCCGCCTAGCTAATGCCCTGAACAAACGCTACCTTTGCACTCCCAATTTCGGGAAACCCTCACCCGATGCACGAGCTGCATCACACAACCCCACCGGTTTATGGCAGTTAAAATCCGCCTCGCCCGCCGTGGCCGCAAAAAGGCCGCGACTTACGATATCGTAGTAGCTGACGCCCGCGCTCCCCGCGATGGCCGTTTCATCGAGAAACTCGGTACCTATAACCCCCAAACCAACCCCGCCACCATCAACTACGACGCCGACCGTGCGTTCTATTGGATGATGACCGGTGCCCAGCCCACCGACACCGTCCGGGCCATGCTTAGCTACCGCGGCGTGCTCTACCGTCGTCACCTCCAGTTGGGTGTTGACAAGGGTGCCATCACCCAGGAAGTTGCCGACCAGCGTTTCGGCGCTTGGAAAGACGAGAAAGACGCCAAAATCGAAGGCAAGCGCACCGGCCTCGTCGATGCCAAAGTAACCGCCAAGAAAGCTGCTTTCGACGCCGAAACCAAGGTAAAAGAGACGCGTTCCGAGAGCCAGCGTCAGAAGGCTGCCGCGCTGCTGGCCGCCAACGCGCCCGCTCCGGCCGCCGCCGCTGAAGAAGCTACCGAGGCTCCCGCCGAGGAGGCAAACGAAGCTGCTGCCGAGTAGTATTCCGGCACCTGAAAACCGAAAGCGTTTGGGAGTTGTGAGCCGGACCGGCTGGCAACCCCCAAACGCTTTTTCGTTATCTCTTCCCCTCCCGACCATGACGCTCGACGAAACCTACCAGCTCGGCTACCTCATCAAAACCCACGGCTTGCGCGGCCAAATAGTGGCCCATTTCGACGTGGACGATGTCTCGGCCTACACCAAGCTCAAAACGGTGTACCTCACCCTAGCCGGCGCGCCCACCAAGCTGGTGGAGCACCACATCGAAAAAGTGCAGCCCCAGTCCGGCAACAAAGTGCTGCTGAAGCTGCGCGGCATCGACCGCATTGAGGACGCCGAGCCCCTGCGCGGCTCGCAACTGCACCTGCCCCTGGCCGCCCTGCCCGAGCTGGAAGAAGACCAATTCTACTTCCACGACGTCATCGGCTTCACCGTGGTCGATGAAAACATGGGGCCGCTGGGTACCGTCGAGAACTTCTACGAGCTGCCCCAGCAGGACATGCTGGCCATGAGCTACCAGGGCCAGGAAGTGCTGATTCCGGTAGTCGATGAGCTGATTAGCCACGCCGACCACGCCAAAAAGGAGATTTACGTGAACCTGCCCGACGGCCTGCTCGACGTGTACCTCAAGCCCAGCACCCGCCAGCAAGACGAAGCCGATGAAGTATAAGCACTTCATTGCTAGGCCCAAATCCTGAGGGAACCACAAATAATCCGTTCCATCCGTTAAAATCCGTTTAATCTGTGGTCCGAATCGATATCCTCACCTGTCTGCCGGAACTGCTCGTCAGCCCCTTCGCCCATTCCATCGTGAAGCGGGCGCAGGACAAGGGCTTGGCCGAAATCCACGTGCACCAGCTGCGCGACAAAGCCGTCAACAAGCACGGGCAGATTGACGATTTCGTGTTCGGTGGCGGGGCCGGCATGGTACTCCGCGTCGAGCCCATTGCCGCGTGGATGGACGAACTGATGGCCGAACGCACCTACGACGCCATCATCTACCTCACGCCAGATGGCGAAACCCTGCGCCAGCCGCTGGCCAACCGCCTCTCGCTGATGCAGAACATCCTCCTGCTCTGCGGCCATTACAAGGGCATCGACGAGCGTATTCGCCAGACCTACGTCACCCACGAAATTAGCGTGGGCGACTATGTTTTGAGCGGCGGTGAGCTCGGCGCGGCCATTCTGGTTGATGCCGTGGTGCGGCTGCTGCCCGGCGTGCTAGGCAACGAGGAATCAGCCCTCTCCGACTCTTTTCAGGACGACTTGCTGGCCCCGCCCATCTACACCCGGCCCGCCGAGTGGCGCGGGCAGGCCGTGCCGGAAATCCTGCTCTCGGGCAACACCCCCAAAATTGAAGAGTGGCGGCACGAGCAGGCGTTGGCCCGCACGCAGCAGCGTCGCCCCGATTTGCTCTCGTAGCCCGTGCGTTAGCTCGTGCTGGCGTTGAATCAACAGCGAATCAGGGACCAAGCTAAAGCATGTTCTACAAACTGCTTGCTATCCTCAACCAAAAGCGCTATCTTTGCGCTCCGTTTCGTAAAATATACCATCCCGACGGCGGCGCCGTCTTTCGCATTTCCCCAGCCATGAGCGTACTACTTGACTTTATCCAGGCCGAATCGCAGGAGCGCCGCGCCAGCTTCCCCGTTTTCGCCGCTGGCGACACCGTGAACGTACACGTGAAAATCCGCGAAGGTGCTAAGGAGCGCATTCAGCAGTTCCAAGGCGTGGTGTTGCAGCGTCGTAATCCCAGCTCCAACGGCGAAACCTTCACCGTTCGCAAGATTTCGAACCAAATCGGCACCGAGCGTATCTTCCCCCTGCTGTCGCCTAACATCGACAAAATCGAGGTTATCCGTCGCGGTAAAGTACGTCGTGCCCGTCTGTTCTACCTGCGCGGCCTCTCGGGCAAGCAAGCTCGTATCAAAGAGCGTCGCTTGAACCCAGTAGCCAAGGCTGCCGTAGCATAGGCATTGTTGCAGCCTTTGGGCTGCTTGCAACATCAAAAAAGCCGGTCCCATATGCGGGACCGGCTTTTTCAATGTTGCCCCACTTGAAACAGCTTATTCGCCAGGCGAACAGCTGCTCCAGGCATAAGCAGGGTTAATTAGAAGCCGAATTGGCTTTCAAATCATCGGCGGGTGAGTTCGCATCATCTTGGCCCAACTGCTTGGCGGCGGCCAGCAACGCCTCGCTGAGCTTGAGCACGCGGGGCTGGGTGTTGCCATCGGCAAACATGGCGGCGCGGTCGGTATTGGTGCCCATGCGATGCAGCAGCTTGCGCACCAGCTGCATGTCAGGGTTGGAAGTGCCGCCGAAATGGGCTTTGAGGTCCTGCAAATCAACCACTATCTGGTGCATTTCGGAGTTGTTCAGGGCTTTCACGTCTTCAATCCACTTCTGCAGGTGGTTGTCGAGGCCGGAACGAGATAGTGCTTCGGCGAGGTCGCCGCCCAGCAGTTCAGTGGTGCTATCGAGATGGACTTGGTGTTGAACTTCGGTCTTTTCCATGAGTAGGGTGTTGGTGTTGGTACTGGGTTATCAGTAGCAGCGGGTGCCGCTATTATTGCCAACGTAGTTCAGCCGATAGGGTTGGCACCGACCCAAAAAACAACAGGCCCCGCCGGAATCCGGCGGGGCCTGTTGCGCAATGCGTGGCGCACTTCCGGCAGCTACTCAATCTTGTTGATACGCTCTTTCACCGATTCCAGCGTGATGCGCATGTTCACGATGTCAGCGCGGGCGGCCTCCTGCTCTTTCAGGTTCAGGTCGACGAGGTTATTAAGCTGCTGCAGCTCGGCGGCATTCGAAGCCAGCATCTGCTGGATTTCAAGCTTGCGGGCTTTGTTCTTGTCAATGTCCTTTTTGATAGTTACCTGCTTTTCAATCACCGCGTTGTGGCTATTCTGCGAATTTACCAAGGCCTTCTCGGCATCGGTAATCTGCGAGGCCAGGTCTTCGCGGTACATCATGCGGGCAAAGTCCTTGAGGTACTTCTCGGCCGATTTCCACTGCACCGGCGTGGCTTCTTTGCCCAGGTAGGCATTGCCGAGGTCGATGCTCCACCACACGGTGGTGCCGGTGGGCGAAGCATCAACCTTGCTGATAACCCGAATCGGGTTAGGTGCAATTTCATCGATAATCACACCGTCGAGGGTTAGCACGCCTTTGTTGTTCTTGAGCTTGCTGCCGAACTTGTCGCTCAGCTGCTTAACCCAGGCCGTTTCAACCCGGCGGTTATCGAGCTGCATGCTCACCTGCTGGCCTTTGCGGGGAATGCTATTTATCGACTTATCAGCTTCATCTACAGGAGATTTCTGAGCATAACCGCTCAGTGCTGCCACACATACGAGAAGTAGGATGAGTAAACTGCGTTTCATGGGGATAACAACTAAAGAATGCATTAAAGAAATGAGAATCGGCTAATTGGTTAGGTCGGTACCGCTATCCGGCTTTTCAAATTTAGAACCTTTATTCGATGCAAATTCGAGTACACCCCTTTTTTTTTACATTTTCAGTCTTTTTATTTATTTAGTCAAACTTAAAGTTTACTAGATTCAATTTATAGAATAGATTTGTCATCTTCTTCTATTACGCCGCTTACTGGCCCCGAACAAAGGGCCGTTGGCCAGGTTACGTTCGCCTATGCACGTTACTGTTTGCCGCACCGAACACTTCAATGCCGCCCACCGCCTGCACAATCCGGCCTGGAGCGACGACCAAAACCACCGCGTATTTGGGAAGTGCAACAACCCGAATTACCACGGCCACAACTACAACCTGACCGTGCGCCTGACCGGCCCCGTAGACCCCGAAACGGGCTACGTGTACGACCTCAAGCGCCTGAGCGATGTTATCAAGCGCGAGGTGCTGGACCGCTACGACCACCGCAACCTCAACTTGGACACGGAGGAATTTCGCACCCTCAACCCGACGGCCGAAAACATGGCCGTGGTTATCTGGCAGCGCCTGCGGCCGCATCTGGCCGCCGGGCTGGCCCTTTCGGTCACGCTCTACGAGACGGACCGTAACTTTGTCGAATATCATGGATAACACTCCCGGGCAACGCCCGGCCCCCGACTCGCGCCTGCCCGAAGGCCTGCGCACCCCGCTCCGCCCCGACGCCTTCGACCGGAGTGAGGAAGAGAAGATTACGGCCATCAGCGGCCATTTTGAGGCTATTATGCGCGAGCTGGGCCTCGACCTGACCGACGACAGCTTGGCGGGAACCCCGCGCCGCGTGGCCAAGATGTACGTACAGGAGTGGTTCAAGGGCCTTGACCCCCAGCATCGGCCCGAGGTGCGCCTGTTTGAGAACCGCTACGAGTACCACCAGCTGCTGGTGGAGCGTGACATCACGCTGTTTTCGTGCTGCGAGCACCACTTTGTGCCCATTATCGGGAAGGCACACATTGCGTATCTGCCGGCGGCCAACGTGGTGGGCCTGAGCAAGCTGAACCGGGTGGTGCAGTACTACGCCCGCCGCCCGCAGGTGCAGGAGCGCCTGACACGTCAGATTGCGGAAGAGCTGAAGCAAAGCCTGGGCACCGACGACGTGGCCGTGCTCATCGAAGCCGACCATTTGTGCGTGATGAGCCGCGGCGTGAACGATACGAGCAGTGGCACCCTCACCAGTGAATACAGCGGGCGCTTTGCCACCGATGAGGCACTGCGGCGGGAGTTTCTGCGGCAAATCGGGAAGTAAATGAATGGTTAATGGTGAACGGTTTGTGGTTAATATTTTTGATTTAGTCTTTCCTATTCTTGCGCTCGCTCCCCACTAACCGTTAATCATCAACCACTAACCATTGAAAATGAAGGTTCTCATCACCGGCGGTACGGGCATGATTGGCACGCGGCTGGCCGAAATGCTGATTGACAGCGGCTACGAAGTGGCGCTACTGAGCCGCTCACCAGCCAAGAGCAGCCATTTCCGCAGCTTCCGGTGGGACGTGAATGCCGGCACGATTGATGAAGCCGCCGTGCCTTACGCCGACTACATTGTGAGCCTGGCCGGGGCCAGCGTGGCCGATGGCAAGTGGACCAACGAGCGCAAGCGCGAGATTATGACCAGCCGGCTGGGCGGCCTGGCGCTACTGGCCCGCGAGCTGGCCAAGCCAGGGCACCACGTGCGGGCCGTGATTTCGGCCTCAGCGGTGGGGATTTATGGGGATGCGGGCGACAAGCTGGTGACCGAGGAAACGCCCCCGGCGCTGCCTACGCACGACTTTCTGGCCGATGTATCGCACCAGTGGGAACTGGCGGCCGCGCCCATCGCGGCGCTGGGCATCCGGACGGTGATTCCGCGCATTGGGGTGGTGCTGAGCACGCAGGGCGGGGCGCTGCCCCAGATTGCCAAGCCGATGAAGCTGGGCGCGGGCGCGGCGCTGGGCAGCGGCAAGCAATACATGTCCTGGATTCACCTCGACGACTTGTGCCGGCTGTTTATCGCCATGCTGGAGGATGAAAAGTGGCAGGGCACCTACAATGCGGTGGCCCCCTACCCCGCCACCAACCTCGCCTTCACCGAGGTGCTGGCCGAGGTGTTGCACCGGCCGCTGCTGCTGCCCAAGGTGCCGGCCTTCGGCCTGAAGCTGGCCATGGGCGAGATGAGCGAAATCGTGCTGGCCTCGCAGAACGTGAGCGCGGCTAAGGTGCTGGCGCAGGGCTTCCGGTTCGAGTATCCGGAGCTGCGTGGAGCGTTGCGGGCGCTGTACGGGGGGGAGTAGGGCTGGCTCGATGCGCCGCCGATGTGTCTGGAGATGCGTCCAACGGTTCTGGGAACTCATCCAACGCATCCGGAAGTCAGTCAGCGAATCCGGGAACTCATCCAATGCATCCGGAAGTCAGTCAACAGCTCCGGAAATGTGTCCAACGAATCCGGGAAATCGTACGACGGCTCTGGAAGTTCGTCCGATAACTCTGGAAGCTGACCGATGGCTACCGGAGATGCATCCGCTGATACCGGCGAGTAGCTTTGCCTATGCGCATTACCCTACTACTGGTCCTGTTACTGTCGAAAGCAGCTTCCTTGTGCGCCCAACCAATGCAGACACGCCCGTTGACTGAGCTTATCAATACCCAGGACCCCGGCTGGCCATTGGTGCAGGGCTGGATTGCCAGTGCGAAAAACAAGGTGCAAGTGCTGCCGAAGACGGCGGCCCGGGCCGATAGTGCGCTACTGGCCGCGCAGGTGACAACCCGTTCGCCAATGGGCGCGGTCATTTATGAAACGGGCGGGATAATCGTGGACAATGGCTGGCTCCGCATTCTGGGCTCCGGCTCACCGGCCCTGAACCGGGACCTGATGGGCTGGAATAAGGAAAAGCAAAAGGGGGTGCTACTAATAGCTGACGATGCTTTGGGCGGCTTTTTTGCGCTCAATGGCGGGGCTTTCGGCCAAGCTACGCTCGGCAAAATTTATTACCTCGCGCCCGAAAGCCTGGAGTGGCAGCCGCTGGATAAAAGCTATTCCGACTTTCTGGTTTTCTGCTTTTCGGGCAACCTGAATAAGTTTTACGACAAGCTGCGCTGGAAAGGCTGGCAGCAGGAAATGGCTACGCTCGATGGCAACCAAGGAATTGCCTGCTACCCTTTTTTATTCACCGAAGAAGGCAAGAACATTAACAAAACCTTGCGAAAAGCTGTGCCGATAAAGGAGCTTTGGATGTTCAGCAACGACATGCGCCAACAACTGGGCAAACACTAGCGCCCGCCCTTCACGCTGTCGGGTACGCCGCCCCCGTTGTTCATCTGCTCGAGCAGGTTGTCGGCGGCGATGGTGTCGACGGATTCGGCGCGGCGGCGGCGGGGCTCCGATTCGGACACGCAGGTGTATTTCTTGCTGATTTTGACAGAGGCGGCCGGGAAGTGGCCGGGGGTGTAGCCGAGGTCCTTGTCCTTATAAATCTGCTCCATGAACTTGCCGAAGATAGGTAGCGCGGTGCGGCCGCCCTCGCCCTGCTGCGAGCCCACGAAGTGGATGCTACGGTCTTCGCCGCCCACCCACACGCCGGTCATTAGGTCCTTGGTCATGCCCATGTACCAGCCGTCGGAGTAGTTGCTGGTGGTGCCGGTTTTGCCGCCAATCTGGTTGTCGTTGTGCCAGAGGTCGTAGTCCCAGAGTGCCTGGGAGGTGCCACCGGGCTCTTCCATGCCACCGCGCAGCATGTACGTCATCAGCCAAGCGGTTTCGGCCGAGATGGCGCGCTTCTGCACGGGGTCGAACTGCTTGATGACGTTGCCGTTGCGGTCTTCGATGCGCGACACGAGGCGCGGGTCGGAGCGGAAGCCGGAGTTCATGAACGTGCTGTAGGCGTCCACCATTTCGTACACGCTCACGTCGCCGCCCGAGCCCAGGCCAATGCTGGGCACCGAAAGCAACGGCGAGGTGATGCCGACTTTGTGGGCGTATTTGGCCACGTTGTCCCAACCCACTTTCTCGGTCAGCTGGGCCGTCACGGAGTTCACGGAGCGGGCCATGGCGTGGCGCAGCGTCATGTTGATGCCGGTGTATTCGCGGGTCACGTTGTCGGGCTGCCACTCCATGGGCTGGCCGTTTTCGGTGTATTTGATGGTGACGCGCTGGTCGCGGATGCGGTCGCAGGGCGTGTAGCCGTTGTCGAGGGCGGTGAGGTAGACGAAGGGCTTGAACGTGGAGCCGGCCTGGCGCTTGCCCTGGCGCACGTGGTCGTACTGGAAGAAGCGGTAGTCGAGGCCGCCCACCCAGGCCTTAATCTGGCCGGTGAAGGGGTCCATGCACATCATGCCCGATTGCAGGAAGTGCTTGTAGTAGGCCAGCGAATCGAGCGGCGACATCACCAGCGTGGTGTCGTTGTCGTCGTGCTTCCAGGTAAATACTTTCATCGGCCGCTTGGCGTGCAGGGCCGAATCGAGGCGCTGGGGCTGGCCTTTGTAGTGGTTGGCGAGGGTCTTGTAGCTCTCGGTGCGCTTCATCTGGGTGAGGATGAAGTCGGGGATTTCGTGGCCTTCATCATCTACCCACGGGTTGGAGCCACGGTTGCGCCAGAAGTTGTCGAACTGGCGTTGCAGGGCCTTCATGCGCTCGTGCAGGGCCTCTTCGGCGTGGGCCTGCATGCGCGAGTCGATGCTGAGGTAGATTTTCAGGCCGTCGCGGTACATGTCGTGGCCCGTGCTGTCGCACCAGGCATCCACAAACTGGCTCACCGCGCCGCGGAAGTAGGTATCGGGGCCGTCGATGTGGCGCTCGACGTGGTAGTCGAGCTCGACGGGCGTGGCTTTGAGGGCCGCAATCTGGTCTTTGGGCAGCACGCCGGCCTGGCCCATGCGGTCGAGCACCACGTTGAGGCGGCGGCGCGCGGCTTCCGGGTGGAACTTGGGATTATAAGCCGTGGGGTTATTGAGCACGCCCACCAGCTGGCCAAAAACCTCTACAAAATTCGCCGCCAGCAGAGCCGGGGCGGCC
>JALYUH010000207.1 GCA_030853985.1 Bacteroidota bacterium
GGTGTCGGCTGTGGCGGTGCCGTCCTGGTACTCGGCGATGTCATAGTACTCGCCTCGCCAGAGAAAGACAATGCAGTCGGCATCTTGCTCCAGGCTGCCGGACTCGCGCAGGTCGGAAAGCATGGGGCGCTTCTCTCCTCCCCTTTTCTCCACGTCACGGGAGAGCTGCGCTAGAGCGATGACGGGGGCATTGAGCTCCTTGGCTAGTTCCTTGAGGCCACGGCTAATGCTACCTACCTCCTGCTCCCGGTTACCTTTGGTGTCGCCGCGCATGAGCTGGATGTAGTCGACTAGGACTAGGCTTAGGGGCTGCTGGGCGTGGAGGCGGGCGCACTTGGCGCGCAGCTGCTGAATGCTCAGGCCGGGCGTGTCGTCGATGTAGAGTTGGTGGCCCTGGGTCTGGATTCGTTGGGCCTGGGCTTTAATGTGTGCCACTTGCTCGAGACCGCCGGGCAGGTTGCCGCGGCGCAGGTCGGAGTTAGAGTAGCCGGGCACTTCGCTGGCCACCATGCGCTGCATGAGCTGCAGGGTGGGCATTTCGAGGCTGAAAGCGGCGGTGTGCTGGCCGTGGTCAAGGGCGGCGGTGCGGGCGAAATGCAGCAAAGCGGCGGTTTTGCCCATCCCGGGCCGGGCGGCCAGGATGATGAGGTCGCCGGGCTGCCAGCCGCCGGTAAGCCCGTCGAGGGCGGTGAGGCCGGTGGGCACACCGGTGAGGCCGCGCTGTTGAACGGCCTGGGCGAGGCGTTCGAAGGTGAGCTCAAACGCATCGGCGGCGGTTTGGCCGGGACGGGTTTCCAGGGCCCGGTGCAGGCCTGTAAGATGGGTCTGGGCGTCGGCCAAGAGCTCCAATGGGTCGCGGGTCTGGTCGTAGCCGTGAGCCCGTAGCTCGGTGCCGACGCGGATGACGACGCGACGGGCGTGCTGCTCCTGCAACAGGCGGCAGTGGGTTTCGAGGTGGGCAGCCGAGTTGATGCGGCTGGTGAGGCCGGCCACAAAGTGCGGGCCGCCGGTGCGCTCGAGGGTGCCGCGGTGGCGTAGCTGGGCCACGACGGTGAGCAAGTCGGCGTGGTTGCCTTGCTGCACCAGGTCGCGGATGGCCAGGTACACCTGTTGGTGGGCAGGGCAGTAAAACACTTCTTCGGTGGGCAGGATGGCCAGCAGGGTGCGCTGGGCGTCGGCTTCAAGCAAAGCGGCCCCGAGCACGGCGGCTTCGAGGTCGAGGGCCTGGGGTGGCAGGTGGCCGCTACTGGGTGCGGTAATGGCGGGACGGCGGGCAGCGTAGGGTTGGGGTTGATTTTCAGACATGACAAGTGGGGTTAGCTCCAGCGGGTGGAGTCAAGGGGTTTGGGAGAGGTGCGGGCCCGAGTTGGGGCCGGCGAGCCGCTGCCGTGGAGGCCGGCGGCCTGGAATTGGGCACGGCGGCGCATCCAGTTGCGGAAGGCGGCCCGCCAGTTGACCATGGGGGTTTTGCCGCTCACGCGCCAGCCATTGCTTTCGTAGTGGTCGCAGAAGGGAGCGGCCTCAGCGGGGGCATCGGCGATGTTGGGGTATTCGGTGGTGGCAAAGGCCTGGACCTCGGCCAGCGTGGTCGGCGCGGCGCTTTTCTTCCGGGCGTCCGCCGGTTTTTTAGCTGATTTCTCCTTCACAACTTTTTCAATGAGGGGAGCGGGCGCGGTGGCGTCAGCCACCCCTCTCTCTTCTACTGAAGTTGTAATTGAAGATGAAAATGAAGGGGTTGGAATTTGCTTAACCCCGGTGGTTGGCGTTTGCTTGGGGGGTTGGTTGGCAGTTTGGTTAAGCAAACGCGGATTTCCGCCCTTTTTGCCCGATTCGGTACGCACTTGCCGCAACCGCTCGTCTTTCACCATGCGGCGGCAAAACAGCGCGCCGTCGGTGTCACGGCGGCTGGCGACGCCGTAGGTTAGCAGGGTGGTTAGGATTTGGTTGGCACTTTGGTTATCCAAACCAAGGCGGCGGGCAATGACGGCGTCGGGCATGGGGGCACCGTTGACGAGCAGCACGCCGCGCTCGTCGCTGTCGTGCATCATCAACAGCAACTCGAACCAAGCCCCGCGCTGCAGCAGGTCGAGGGCCTGGACGCCCTGGTCCTTGTGCCAGTCGCCGGGGTAGAATTGGATAGCCGGGAGCTTCATGCCTCGGGACGCGTGGACACAAGCGTGAGGTTGGCAGTTCCGGGCTGCTCAAAAAGGTCAAGCTGGCGGTATTCGGTGCATTTGCCGCGGAGGGCGGCTTCTACTTCGGTTAGGGCTTCGCCTAACTCGGTTTCCAACAGGGGTGCATAGGCGTAGGCGGCATCGGTTTCGTCATCAAAGCTGACGTAGGGGCTGGTCAGGTTGAGCACCTTGCCGGTGGTGAGGGCCCGCTGACCGATGAGGGTAACGCCGGACTGGTGCTTACCCATCGAGAAGCCGGTGACGGTAAAGGCCTGGAAACGGGCGGGCAATTCCTCGGCTGTGTCGGGCCAGAAGTCGGGCGTCTCGGTTTGCTGCTCGGTGAGCAGGCAGAGGTGCGGGACCAAGCGGCTAAGGCGGTGGGATAAGTCAGGATGTACCTGCTCGGCGCACGTCAGCGCGAAGGCCCGGGGCGGCGCGTCCTGGGTGCGCTGCTCGGTGAACTCGCACGTCAGCTGTTGGTCCTTGAGCTTGACCTTCTGAATGGTGATGATGGAAGGCGTGGCCTCGGGGCCGGTCGGGCTGACGGGCCCGACGATGGGAAGTAGCTGGGACATGAGGGCAAGGGGTTAGGCAGCCTTGGCCATGAATGGGCGGCCCTGCGGGACTAGGGGCATGGGCGACAGCTGGCGGCGGTTGTAGCGGTGGAGGTAGCGGGTAAGCTCCGACTCGTAGAAGCCCCACTCCTTCTCGTTGATTTTAAGGCCGGTAAGGCGGCCGGCGCGGCGGGCCCGGCGCAGGCCGGCGGGGCTGATGTTCAGGAAGTCGGCGGCCTGGCGGACGTTGAGAATTCGGTCAGGCGCAGGGGGCGGGACCGCAGGAATGGCAGCCTCGAATTCCTTCAAGCGCTGCACGTCGGCCAGCAGCTGCTTCCACTCCTGTTCGGGCACTAAAAGAGCGACTTGCATAGCTAGGCGGCGGTGGCTTTGGTGGCCCGGGCTTCGAGGGCGGCAACCCGTACCTGCTCGGCTTCGACCACGCTGATGAATGCCTCGGCCACGTCGGTGTTGTGGTAGCGGCCATTGAGGATGTTGTAGACCTGCTGCTTGGAGTAGGTCTTGCCCTGCGAGGCCAATAAATCGACGGTGCGCTTGGCAAAGTCGTTGCGCTTTGGCAGCGTGGACCGCAGCTCAGAAATAATCTTTGCGAATTGTTCCATTTTGTTTGCTATTACGTATCTTTGTTTAGACTTCGGAGTCCAAATGTGGCTACTAAAGTTGGTAACAGCAAAAAAATTTTACCCACTAACAGCAATAAAAGTGGACTCAAGAGCAACCGTCGGCACCCGAATTAATGACGTAATGGGCCATTTTGGCCTGTCTGCGTACCAGTTAGCCAAGAACCTAGGCTATGAAGGCCCTCAAAAGTTGTACAAGCTGGTTCAGAATAAATCGAAGCCAGGGTACGAAACTTTAATGGACATTTTGGAGCACTACCCGCAACTCAGCTCGGAATGGCTGATGCGCGGCGAGGGCTCCATGCTGCACTCGGATGTGCCTGCGGAGCGGACGGCAGTAGTGGTACCTGCTAAGGAAACAGTCGTCAAGAGCCCGGCGCCGGTACCGGCTTACACGGGCGTTCCGCAAGTGGTGACGGTGAATGAGCAGGGCGAGGAACAGACCAGCATTGTTTGGGGCAAGATTGAAGCGGGCTACCTGCAAACTCGGGACGTGGAGGACACCTTGGCCGACGCGGAAACCATCAGTGTGCCGGGGTTGCGGGGGAAATCCTTCCGGGCGTTTGAAGTGTCCGGCAACAGCATGCAGCCCACGCTAAATCCGGGCGACCTCGTAATTGCCTCCTTCACCGAACGACTGGACCTGATTCAGCCCAAGCATGTATACGTGGTAGTGGCCCACGACCAGATTATGGTTAAGCGCCTGCGCGGGCCGGTAAAGCGCAACGAGCCCATCGAGCTGCTGTCGGATAACCGGTTTTACGACCCGTACCTCCTGCCGCAGGAGGAGCTACGGGAGTTGTGGCAGGTACGCGGCGTGTTCTCGCGCAGTATTCCGGCCAACGCCAACGAGGCTTACGACCGCATGCTGGTGCTGCTGGAAATGCTGGCTCACGACTCGACCCAACTGCGCAGCCTATTGCTTGATATGGCCGCCCGATTTGATGTTAAACTGGTGCCAGAGAGCCATTAAGGAGAGCTAGCTCCCATTTGCGCTCCACAAGGAATTTTAAGTTGTTTACTTTTTCACGCAAGCGGCTGTAAAAAAGAGAGTTAATCAAGTCATTTAGGGGTTCGTTTGGGTTCCGTCCAGACCGCCAGTTTGCAAGCAGAGGCCATTTCCACTCCGGAAATGGCCTCTGCGCTTTTTAGCTCAACCATTGGGCCGGCCGCGCGGTTATACGCTCGCCGCCGAATGCGCCTCGAAGAAGTGCCACCCCCAGCGCAACAGCAGTACGCTGCCCCAGGCCACCAGCGCAAACACCACCCCGAACCCTAGCAGCAACAGCCCCACCAGGCCCCGGCCACTGCCCGTATGCCGCCCTTCGGCGTAGTGGCGGCGCAGCAGGGCCACGTTGCGCTCGTTGCTCTTGTAGGCAAAGTCGAACACGTTGCCGAGGATGGGGATGGCCCCGACAACGGTATCAATCAGGATGTTGAGGGCCATGCGCACCACCACTGCACCGCTGGCCCCGTGGCGCAGCATGGTGAGCAGCAGCGCCACCGACACGGCCGTGGTCGACAGGTCGCCCACGATGGGCAGCAGCCCCAGCAGCGGGTCGAGGCCGAAGCGGAAGCGCGTGCCAGGCAGCCGGAACTGGCTGTCCATGAGATGGGCAATGCGCTCGACCCAGCGCAGCCGCTCGTCGGCATCGAAGGTGGCGGGCAATGAAGGAGCAGGACGAACAGGCATGAGTAGGGATGGTTGGTTGCGTGCATACGTTGGCGGGCCGGCATAGGGCCACGGCCCACCCAGCGGCGGCGCGCTCGCCCCCGCGCCAAAGCCGCTGGTTCCGGGTAGCTTTGCGGCCCCGCCAACCGCATTCCGAATGAACACTCCCGAAACGCCCGCCACCCCGGGCTTCGACCGCGCCCGGGCCGGCCTCTGGGCCAGCCTGCAAAAGCATCTGGCCCCGCTTTATGCGGCCGAGACGGCTTTTTTAAAGGCGACGGCTTTCACTCCTGATTTTCCGTTTTCGGTGGGCGGTATGCCGGCCGAGGCGCTCGCCGAATACTGGCGCAGCCGCCACGCCCTGCGCGACCTTTACACCGACGAAACTGCCCAGCTCGACACGCTCACCAAAGCCATCCGGACCAAAGGCTATTCGGAGGCCGAGAAAAAACAGCTTTACCTGTTGCTGCTGGGCTATTTCGATATTGCCGCGTCCATCTTCAGCCTGCTCGAAACCCACATTCCCCGGCCCCTGCCGCCCGACGAAGAATGGGCTGAAACGGATGCCCGGTTCGACCGCATTCGCAAGTTTGCCCGCCTCAACGTGAAGGGCATCACGGGCCTGCTCACGCTGCCCGCATAGCGCTGGCCGCAACGAAACAGAACCGGATTTCGGCACCTGGGCGCGCAACTGCGTACAAGGGCTTTCATTCTTACGGCCCGATTCCGATGAAACGTTACGTCTCCCTTCTGCCGCTGGCCCTGCTGCTGAGCTGCGCCAGCACCGACCGCCCCGCCACCGAAAGCCCGGCCGTGTCTGCGACCCCGCCGCCCGCTCCCGCCGTGCCGCGCGCCTTCGACGTGCCCGCCCTGCTGGGCATGAATGCCGACCAAATAGCCCAGCCGCTGATTAGCCAAGCCGTACGGCCCGACCGCGACCGCACGCCCCGCCAGTCAGCAACCGGCGCGACTGAAGCCCTGTACACGTATTGGCGCGACACCACGGCCCTCGAAGTGAGCTATGACCCGGCCACCCTGCACGTGAATAGCTACTTCATTAAAACCAAAAGCGGGCACACCTCCGACTATACCACGCTGCTAAAGCTGGCCAACGTGAGCAAATACGATAAGCGCCTGCACATCGAGCCCATTGCCTCGGTGAGCAGCCCGCAGCAATTTACGGGCGTGAAGCTCACGCCGGCCGAGCCCACGCCGGCGAACTAGGCAACAACTGAGGCACTTGCGAAAAGGGCAGGCCATTCCGACGCAGAAGGAATCAGAGTAAGTAGCACCGTTCAAGGACGGTACTCTGATTC
>JALYUH010000509.1 GCA_030853985.1 Bacteroidota bacterium
GCTCGAAGGGCCGCACGCCGGCAAATTTCTTTTCAAAGAAGCCAAAATCAAGCCGCACGGGGTCGTTTTTAGACAGGTCATCCAGCATAGCCGAGTTAATGCGCACCCGCGTGGCCAGCCCGATGGAGACGGCCACCACCAGCCCGCTCACCACAAAAATCAGCCGCCGCCGCACCAGCACCTGCCGAAACAGGCGGCTCAGCACGCCGTCCCAGCTGTGGCCCTGCGCGCGCGGCACCCGCAGCTGCGGCTTCTTGAGCAGCAGCAGCAGCGCCGGCAGCAGCGTGAAGCTGAGCACGAACGCCAGCAGCACCGCAATGCCGGTGAAGAGCCCGAAATTATAAATCGGGCGGATGCTACTCGTCATCAGCGTGAAAAAGCCCAGGCTGGTGGTGAGCGCCGACAGCCCCGAGCCGAAGCCCGACTCCTTGAGCGTAACTCGCAGCGCGTCCTTCTTGCTGGCCCCGTAGCCCAGCTCGGCCACGTAGCGCGTGATGATGTGCACGGTATCGGAAGTGCCCACCACGAACATCATCACCGGCAGCAGGGCCGTCATCAAATCGATGCTGATGCCGCTGGCCCCCATCACGCCCAGGCCCCACAGAATGGCCCCCAGCACCACCACCAGCGGCAGCACCACGCCCCACCACGTCCGGAACGTGAACCAGAGCAACCCCGTCACGAGCAGCACCGACAGGCTCATGAACACGGCCAGCTCCCATTGCAGCCGGTCCACAAACACCGACTGCGCCACGGCGCGGCCGGCAAAGTGGTAGTCTTTCTCCGGAAAATTCAGCTGGCCCAAACCGCTGCGCAAGGTGGCCAGCAGCGAGTCGCCGGGGGGCTTTTTGAGGTCGGGGGTGGTTTGAATGACCAGCGTAACGGCCCGCGCATCGGGGCTGAATACGTTGCCGACGAGGCCGGGCGTGCGGTAAATCAGGGCCGAATCCTGCGCGCGCCGCGCCGGCTCGGCGGGGTGCAGGTAGGGCAGGTTGAAGAAGCCCAGCCCTTCCACCACCGGGTTGCTGATGGTGGTGGGCGACGTGACGGCCACCACGTGCGGCGCGCGCCGCGCCAGCCGCGTCAGCGAATCGACCCGGGCCAGGAAGCCGGGCGCAAACACGGTTTGGCCGGGCGGCGCTTCCACGCCCAGCAGCAGGTAGTCATTGTCGTTGCCGAAGCGGCGGGTGTAGCCCTGGTAGTAGTCCAGGTCGGGGTCGCCGGCGGGGTAGAAGTCGTTGAAATTGTAGTTGAACCGCAGCTGGGCCACGTAGTAGGCGCTGAGGGCGGAAAGCAGCCCCAGCACAAGCAGGGCCAGATAAGCAAGGCGACGAAGGGGCATTATTTGAGCTGATAGCCAACAGCTAGTAGCCGTTAGCTTTTTTTCGGGGAGGGTACGGCTACAACAAGCCACCTGCCACAACGTTCGGGCCGGGCGCAGGTTGGGCGGCGGCGCGGGAATTTTCCGGCGCGGTTGTATCTTTCAGCAACCAACCCCTCATTTAGTTTAGCCCATGAAAAAGACCCTGCTCGCCATCGCCCTGTTTGCCTTCGCCGGCAGCACCGCTTTCGCCCACGACGGCCACGACAAAGACGGTAAAAAAGGCAAGAAAGAAACCTGCACCATGAAAGGCGGCATGGCCGGTGGCTCGTGCTGCATGAAAGGCGGCAAAACCGCCGCCGTGAAAGCGACGCCCAAAGCCGCCGTTGCCACGGTGAAACTGTAGT
Source organism: Bacteroidota bacterium (assembly GCA_030853985.1). Lineage (GTDB taxonomy): Bacteria > Bacteroidota > Bacteroidia > Cytophagales > Hymenobacteraceae > Hymenobacter. The sequence goes on from JALYUH010000509.1 coordinate 1,729, forward strand.
CCCGGCCGGCTTCGGCCGTTGCTGAAGCAGCAAAAAGCCGCTCCGGAAACGGGGCGGCTTTTTGCTGGCAACTGATTGATGTTTTAGACGATAATTACGTGTTAGTTGTCATAAAACCGAGCGTGAGGAGTTAGAAGATGGTGCTCTATTCCTAACTCGTGGTGAAATAGCGCCCGGAGTTCTCGCACTATTTCCTGCCGGTTTGCCGTGGCCGGGGCACGGCGCACTTGTCGATAATGCTCCCGAGTCATCTTCGCCACCACTGCCCGGATGGTCAGCACCTCCCAAACCTGGCAAAACCGACCCAGCAGGTAGCCCCCAGCCACCGTGAGCAGCAGGCCCATGGTGCCCGCCTGCCAGCGGTAGAAAAACGACACGCTGGAGAATAGAAAGGTGAGCACAATGGTGCTTCCGGCCCAAGGAGCAATGCCCGTGAGATAAAGCGGAAACCCGAGCGTGGCTTCTACCGCGTCAATTATTTTTTCCCGCTGCTGGCGGGATTTCGGGAGCAATTCGGCCAGCGAGGCAGCCGGAACAATCGCGGCGGCTACATGGGGTGCCAGCGCTTGCCGCAGCTTGTAAAACGCGTGTTGCGAGGTGCCGTCTGCGTGTTCGGCAAGTGGTAGCTTGGCCAGCACCAGGTCGCAAAACTGGCCGAAAGTGGCGATGGGAATCAGCTCATTTTCACCAAAGCTAAGGCCGAAGGATTCTTCGACCATTGGAATAAATTCAAATTCAAGCGTCTCGCCATCAACGTGTTTGAGCAGGGGAATTGCCATATGTGCGGGAGTAGTTTGTATGGCCAAATCTAATCATTTGCCAGCAAATGAGTGGTCGGCACCAGGGTCGTTATACTTTTGTCCCACCATTTGCCCTGCCCGCCGCCCATGCGCCAATACCAAGCCCTGCTCCGCCAAATCCTTGATACTGGCACCGTAAAAACCGACCGCACCGGCACCGGCACCGTGTCCATCTTCGGCCCGCAGCTGCGGTTCAATCTGGCCGAGGGCTTCCCGCTCGTCACCACCAAAAAGGTGCACCTGAAGAGCATCATCCACGAGCTGCTGTGGTTTTTGCAGGGCGATACCAACATCGCTTATTTGAAAGCGCACGGCGTTAAAATCTGGGATGAGTGGGCCGATGCCCACGGCGACCTCGGCCCCGTGTACGGCCACCAGTGGCGCTCGTGGCCCGACGGCCGCGGCGGCCACATCGACCAGATTGCCCAGATTATCCAGCAGTTGAAAACCCAGCCCGACTCGCGCCGCCTCCTCGTGTCGGCCTGGAACGTGGCCGAGCTGCCCGAGATGAAACTACAGCCCTGCCACGCCCTGTTTCAATTTTACGTGGCCGATGGCAAGCTCTCGTGCCAGCTCTACCAGCGCTCGGCCGACGTATTTCTGGGGGTGCCCTTCAATATTGCCAGCTATGCGCTGCTCACCCTCATGGTGGCCCAGGTAACGGGCCTGCAGCCCGGCGAATTCATCTGGACCGGCGGCGATACCCACCTCTATTCCAACCACCTGGCGCAGGCCCGGCTGCAGCTGGAGCGAGCGCCCCACGCCCTGCCGCAGCTGCGCATCAACCCGGCGGTGACGGATATTTTCGGGTTTCGCTACGAGGATTTTGAGCTGGTGAACTACGCGCCGTGGCCGGCCATTAAAGCTCCGGTGGCCGTATAAGCGGCGGCATGAGGAAATGGACATTTGGGCTGGCCTGGTTAGGGTACGCGCTGCTGGCGGCCCCGGCGGCCCGTGCCCAATACGCCGCGCCGGGCTTCCCGATGCTGCCCCAGGCCCGCCTGCCGGTGGCCAAAGCGGTGGCAAAGCTCCAGTCGCCGGTGCTGCCCCGCTTCTGGCACGAGGCCGACCCCGGCAAGCTGGCGGCGGGCCGCACGCAGTTTTTTGAGTTTGTATCGCAGCATTCCATCTTTCCAGAGGGGGCTCGTCCCGCGCCCGGCCACCCGGAAATACCCATGCCCACCGGCCGCCTCGTGGTGCGCGTACTGGTGCGGCCCGATGGCTCGGTGCGCCAGCCGCCCCGCGTAATCAAGCGCGAGTTGGCCCTGCCCGAAAGCGCCTACCCGCCCGCCGCCATTCAGGCCCTCGATGCCGAGGCCCAGCGGGTGCTGGGCGCGTTGCGCTTCGTGCGCTCCAGGGCCACTCAGGATTCGCTGGTGGTGCCCATACGATTTATCGCGCAGTAAGCGTTGGATGGCCAGCTGCCGCATCAAGTGGCAAAGGAGCTTATGAAACTACTGCTACTACTTGGCTTGGGTTGGAGCGTGGCCGCGCGGGCGCAGGGCACGGGTGGGACGTATTCCGCGCCGGGCATGCCGCTGCATTTGCAAAATCGAACTCATACTATACCAATTGTCACTAAAACATCATTGTCTCCGGTGGCCGTTTTACCACGTTTCTGGCATAGCGCTAGTGCAATATATATGAATGTTGGTTATGCACAGTCATTGTATTTTATTCAATACAATACGGTCTATCCTCAAATCGCTTTAGACATTGAGTTCGAGGCAAGGGTTTACATTCGTGCAGTTATCCCAGCAGCCGGAGAGCCATCTGCAATTGAGGTTGTTAAACGTAATAAGGTTGTTGGAGCCCAAAAAGCAGCATCAAATGCATTAGAAGCAGAGTCGATTCGTGTTGTACGCGCTATGCGCTTTGAGCATAAGACCGGGGTTTCAGACACTATTGTGTTCCCGATGCTTTACACAGTGCCGTAGTGTAAAAAATCTTCTTGCGGATTGCTAAACCGTGATAATTGAATTTGGTAAATAATCCGCACCGCCGCCACATTCGCCGTAAAAACTGAGTCGGCTCTCAGCAACTCATCCCGACCAAAAAGCCCCTCGCGGCACGCCATGCCCGCCGCCCGCGCCGCCCGCAGCACCTGCGCCCGGCGCACGCCCGCCACGCAGCCGCTTTCAAGCGCGGGTGTAAACAGCCCCTCATTCTTTACCCAGAAAATGGCTGCCGCGCCCGTCTCCGCAACGTGTCCATTAGC
>JALYUH010000229.1 GCA_030853985.1 Bacteroidota bacterium
GCGCGAAATGACGGGCATCACACCCCAACGCAGAACGCCATTGACGAGGTGTCTTCAGGTCTTGAATGGAAATTTTCATGCTCAAATATCCGCACTACTCCTTGCCTAGGACGCTGCAACAAGTCTATTATAGTCGACTACAAAATCCACGAACCGGAGGGCGGCGCAGCTAAGTCCAACGCTTATTCGAGGAAGCAGTGCCTTAATTCAGGCTGGTGTTGCCCAGCAGCGTTGCCTGGTCGTTTACCACCGTGATGCCGGTGCGAACGACGGTGCGGTAGGCCGGCTGGCCCGTGGGGGCCGTGGTGCTGGGGAAATACTCGACGCGGTAGGTGCCGGCCGGCAAGCCGCCAATCTGGTACGCGCCCGACGCATCGGTGGCGGTGCTCACCGTATCGGGGCCGAGAATGGTGCTGCGGATGGCCAGAATTTCGGGCCGGGCGGCTGCCGGGCTCACCGTGCCCGCCAGGCCGCCGCGCAGGTCCTGCGCCACCACCCGAATAACGGGCTTGAGCAGGTACCGCTCCTTTTTGTCGTTGCCGGGCTTCCAGTTGCCACGCTCCACGATGGACTTGGCCACGTCGAAATCGAGCAGCAGCTGGAAGGTTTCGCGCTGTTTCAGGGTGGCTTTTTCCAGCTTCAGCTTCACCCCCGAGGTCTGGCCGCTGGGCGTTTTCAGGTCGTACTGCTGGCCGTCGCGGCCCACCACGTAGCTATTGGGGCCGAGGATGAGGCGGATTTCCTTCAGGTCGCCGGGCGCAAAATCGTCGCTCACCAGCAGGGCCGAGCGGCCGTTCACGTAGTCGAGCACGTTAATGGTCTGCGGGCTGAAATTCAGCGTTTTCCAACCATCGGGGTCTTTTTCTTCCTTCAGATGCACCTCAACCTGCTGCACATCAAGCACCACGCGTTGGAAGTCGCCGGGCGCATCCATCAGCCGCACTTCCAGCTTCGAAGTATTGGCGGCATCGTCAGATTTCGAGCAGCCGGCCAGGCCCAGCAAGGCCACGGCCGCCAGGGGCAGCAAACGGGTGATTTTCATGATTGGGGACAGCTGGAACGAATAATGGGCCATGAAACGGCCCGGCCAACCGGGAGGTTGCCGGGCCGCGGTTCACAACAATATTGCCAAAACCGGCATTTGTTGGTTCAGTCCTACTGCTTCGTCGTATCAGCCGGTTGCACGGGTTTGGGTTTGGGCTTTGGCTTGCCAAACAGGCTGCCAATGCCTTTGGCTATCTGCTCCGTCGCCTTGTTGGTGGCATCGATGCGCTGCTGTTTTTTGTCCACCTCGGCTTGGTGGGCGGCTTCCTCGGCCGTCTGGCCGGCCCGGCGAATGCTGTCCTCCTTGCTAATAGTTCGGGGCTTCACGCCGAGCAAATCCAGGGCTTTTTGCTTGGCCACATTCTTTACCAGCGTCTGGCCTTGGGCCTTCATGCTGCCGCTGGTCAGCTTCACAATCGGGGCCTTCACCGTACCGCCAATGTCGAGGCCCAGCGTTACCCGGTCGGTGCCCTGGATGTTCTGCACGCCCGTGAGTTTGGTGAGTTGGCTGTTGAGCGCGTTGCCTAGCTTGCCGGTGGGCGTGTTGATGGCCGTGACGTAGGCCAGCGCGCCGGTCAGGCTGTTTTGCCCGCCCAGCGTCATCTTAATATCGCCGATATTCAAGTCGAACGGCTGCACTACCAGATTGCCATTCACCAGGTTAGCCTGAATTTTCTTGTTGATGACCACAAAGTTTTTGAGGTCGGGCAGCGTGGTGAGGCTGGCAATTTTGCTCAGCGCTTCCGACTGCCCTACGGCGGCCCGCACCACATCAAACAAGCCCTTGCCCGTGAGCGTGGCCAGGTTCGGGAGCATGTCCGGCCCCATCTCGCCGCTCACATTAAAGGTGGTACCGAACACGCCCTCCACCTGGCTGGCCAGCGGCACCAGCGTCTTAATCGTGTTGAAGGCTGAAAACGCCTTCTGAAAATTCAGGTCCTTGATGTTCAGCCCAAAGTTGAATTTGGGGTGCGCCAGGTTTTTGCTGCTGTAGCTGCCGGTGGTGCCGAAGCTGGCCCCCAGCGTATTGAAGGTGAGGTTTTTGAGCGTGGCCGTCTGGTCGTTCACCGTCACCACGCCGGCGGCGTTGCTCAGCTTCAGGTTGTCGTAGGTCACGTTATCGACGTGGCTATTCACCACCAAATCGAAGAATTTCGGAATCTGCAACACGCCGTTGGCCTTAGCCGGGGCCGCGCCGCCGGTAGCTGTGGGCTTGGCCGACACCTCGTCCACCATCCACTCGTTCACGTTGAAATTGCGGGAGTTAACGGTCAGGTTGCCCCGCAATGCCTGCCCCGGCGTGAACAGGTAGCCCAGGTAGTTGCTCACGGTGCCCGAAGCCGCAAAATCGGAGCTGCCGGCCACCCCGTTCAGGCTTTGCAGCGCAATCTGGTTGTTGTTGAAAGTGGCCGTGCCCGAGCTGATTTTCACGCCCTGCGGCAGGTCCTTGCTCTTGTAGGTTACGTTGGTGACCCGCACGGTGCCGCTGGCCACCACGTTCTGGTAGCGGCCGGCTTCCACGTCGGCCATGTTGCCCTTGGCGGCAATGTCGCCGGCCACGCGGCCGGTCACGGTCGTGCCCTGCAACGGGAAAATCTTCGTGATTTTGGTCAAATCCACCGTGCCGCGCACGTTGGTATCAAACACCGGCTTGTCGATGTTGTGCGCGCTCAGGCGGCCTTCCAGCGGCTCGCCTTCCAGCATCATCTTGAACTGCGGCAGGTTTATCTGCGTGTCGTTCACCTGCCCGGTCGTGTTCACTACCGTGCCGTTCAGGTTAATGTTCTCAATCGGAGCCGGGAATTTGGCCGATTTCACGTAGCCGTTGGTGAGGCGAATGGCCGCGTTCACCACCGGCATCTGCGTCTTGGAATAGATGCCCTTGGCCGTGCCATCCACGAAAAACTGCCCGCGCATGGCCAGGTCCTTCACCGGGTACACTTTCAGGGCTTCGGCCAGGTTCACATTGGCTTTCACGCGGCCGTTCACCTTCATCGGCGCCAGGCCGTCGATGGCAATACTGCCATCCACCGGGTCGGGGCCAAGGTCGAGGTGGAACCTGGGGATGTTGACTTTCACGTCGTTGGCTATGCCCGTGGGGTTGCTCACCTGCATCGTGAGGTTGATGTTTTCGGCCGCGCGGGGCAGGTCCGGATACTTGAAGCGGCCGTTGGTCACGGTCAGGTTCACGCCGTAGCCGGGCAGCGAGGTGGCGGTTTGCGTGCCCTTGGCGTAGCCGTCAAAGGCCACCTTACCGCTGGTTTCGATGTTCTTGAACTTCTCGGTAAACACGCCCGGCACCAGGCTGAGCAACGTTTTGAAATCCGCTTCCAGCGCCTTAAACGTTACGTCGTAGGTAATATCCGTGGCATTGGGCAGCCCGATAACCCCCGCGAAGCTAAACGGGAAATCATTGAGCTTAAACTTGTTATCCTTGAAGGTGTACTGGCTTTTGTCGAGGTCCATCTGCATGGTTACATCGGCGTCGAGCTGCTTGTCGGTTACGTAGGCCACGTTGTTGTAGCTCATGTCGAGGTCGGTGGCCGTGGTTTTCGACGTCAGGTCGAACACGTTGCGGGCGAAGTCGCCGCTGCCGGTGTGGTTCACGCCGCGCGCCTCCATGCGGAAGGGCAGCGTCAGGTCTTCATAGCGCAGGTGGCCGTCATTCAGCTTCCAGCCCTTGATGGCCAGGCTTACCTGACTGGTATCCTGGCCTTTGGCCGCGGCGGCCGCATCCGAAATCACCACGTCCCAGTTGGCGCGGCCGCTTTTCAGCACCCGCAGGCTGATATCGGGTCGCTCCAGCTCCACGGTGTTAATCTTGATTTCCTGGCCCTTAAGCACCGTCATCACATCGAGGCCCACGCGCAGGGTGGGCAGGTAAGCCAGTGTGTCGCGGCTGAAGGAGTCCAGCCCAATCACGCGCAGGTTCTTGATGTCCAGGGTCAAATCCGGAAACGAGTGCAGGATGCTCACGTCAATATCGGCGGGGTTGTACAGCACTTTGGCCCGCACGCGCTGGGCTATCTGCTTGTCGGCCAGCGCCCGCAACTTGTCTTTGAACAGGAATGGGGCCGCCACGGCCGCCAGCAGCAGCAGCACCAGCACCCCGGCCGCACCCAACAGTATTTTCCGCATAATTCAGATTCTTATCAGTTTAAAAGCAAAAGTAGCCTTATCGCCCAAAGTGCCGCCCGCCCACTACCAACCCCCAGCATCATTCGCCAGCCAGGCCCCGGCATAATCAGGCCAGCCACGGCAAGAACTGCATAAAACCCTATTCCGTTGCATTGCCTCCTCCGTTGCGCCCGGGCTTGCCACCTTCAGCACGCAGGTTGAAGCCGTTGTTACCATCGGCCATCCCACCAAAAAACAATTTGATGTATTTAATTAATCACAAATTTTTGTCAAATTTTCATAGTGGATATTTTCCGCTATATTTGAGACAAACTATCCGAATATTCTTATCCGCCTGGTGCTTGCGGCGGTTCGTCGCCTTTTCTGCCTTCACGTCATCATTACTCCGGTATGAAACGCTTTCTTACGCTGCTGCTACCCCTGGTGGCCCTGGCCACGCCGCCCAGTTCCGCTCAAACGCCTGCTGCCAGCCTCAATCTCACCGGCAACGTGCTGAATGAGACCCAGCAGGCCTTGGCCGGCGCGGCGGTTACCGTCATCCACGTGCCTTCGGGCACGCGCTACTCGGCCGCCTCCAACGCGGTGGGCCGTTTCGTGGTTACCAACCTGGCCGCCGGCGGCCCCTACCTCATGCAGGTTGGCGAAGGCGGCTACCGCTCCCAAACCGTGGAAAGCATTTTTCTGGACAACGGCAAAACCAGCCATTTCAGCGTCACGCTAGCCCGGCTGGGTTCGGGCCAAAAAGGCCGCACCGGCCGCAACGCCGCCAGCGTCAGCGCCTCATCCGAGCGGCTCGCGTCCGAAACGGAGGTGGGCGGCCCGGTCCTCTTCGCCGCCAACACGGCTCCCAGCGGGCAGGCCCCCCTCCCCAGCCGCCGGCGCTACCAGCCCGTACCACAAATTATTTCCTCGCCCGCCAGGGCTCCTACGCCCGGCCTGGTTACGACGGGTGCCGTAGCTCCGGCGGCGGCCCCGGCCACCAACGCCACTGCTGCTGCCGCGTCGGCAGCGGCGCGCAGCCCCTACCGCACCGGAGGCAGCCGCAGCCAGCCCCGCCGCATCACCCCGCCGGCCCAGGATTTCATTGTGCCGGGCCACTACGATACCAAGAGCGGCAACTACCTCTACGACACCGGCACCGCCACCACCCTGAAGCTACCGGGCGGGGCCAGCATCGCCAACGTGGGTGCCAATTCCACCGAAAGCCTGCTGCACCGCTTCCTCTCCGACCCCGCCAAACAAGTTGATACGCTCGACCTGAGCCGGGGCTGGTACAATTTCGACCGCGTGTTTTTCGAAACCGGCAAGGCCACGCTCACGCCTGAATCGATGGGCCAGCTGCGCAACGTGGTTACGCTGCTGCGCGCCTACCCCACGGCCCGCGTCAAAATCGGCGGCTACACCGACAGCACCGGCACCTATAAGGTGAATAAAATGCTGAGCGAGGCCCGTGCCCGCACCGCCTGGGCCAGCATGGTCGAAATGGGCATCAGCCCAGCCCGCCTCGATGCCCGCGGCTATGGCCCGCGCTACGGCATTGCCCCCAAC
>JALYUH010000234.1 GCA_030853985.1 Bacteroidota bacterium
AAATCACGGTATTCGAGCTGCGGCGAGCGTAAAAAAGCAGCGGCGCTATATCGCAGAGGTAACATCCGTTAACGGGTTGCCGTAAAGCGCCCCTAAACCCATTTGGGTCGTTTTTATCACACCTTCCCCAAGCCATGAAAAATTCCCTGTTGATTCTTGCCGGCGCTGCCGCCCTGTCCCTCGCCTCCTGCTCGCAGGAAAAAACCACCGAGGTAACTACCGCGCCCGCCGACGGCATGACCACGACGACGACCACCACGACCATGACTCCGATGTCGGAAACCGACATTCAGGCCCGTGCCCAACGCATTGCCGATAAAATGGTGGCCGATATGAAAATTACGGACGAGGCCATGAAAACTAAAATCCGCACCGTGTACGTGAACCGCTACAACCGCATGAACCAAATGCGCACCAAGTACGGCACCGACACCACCGGCATGGCCGCCGCCAACCGCGAGGCCAGCATGGCCGAAGACCAGGAGTTCAAAACCGTCTTCACCGACCCCACTCAGTACCAGGCCTACGAGTCGAGCCGCTCGACCTACAACGACAGCAACTACATGGACGACAACGCCTCGACCATGGCCCCGGCCGACAACAACATGGCCCCCGCCGACAACGCCATGGACAATAGCCAGATGGCAACCGGCAAAACCAAAATGGAAGACGGTAGCAAGATAAAAGTGAAAAGCGACGGCGACGTAAAAATCAAAGATGCTGAAGGCAACAAAATGAAAATGGCCGGCGACGACGGCACCATGAAAATGAAGCCAAAAGACGGCGAAAAAATTAAGCAGGAGTAGTCCGGCACTTTTTTTCTGTCGATTTTAAGCCCGCACCGCCACGGTGTGGGCTTTTTTTTGCTCTATTGAATGCTACTTTGTAGAAGCGTTTCGTATGATTTAGGAATGGTTGCTGAGCGAAAGAGTTGTGCATGCGCTGGTTGGTGCGCAAAAATCCGGCCGCTGACTTTACTGGTCGGCCTGTGCCTGCTGGCTGGCCAGGCGCAGGCCCAGGCCCCCAACACCATCCGGGTGAGCGGGAGCGTGGCCGAGGCGCGCTCGCGCCTGCCCATTCCAGGGGCCACGGTGCAGGTGCAGCGCACGCGCCGCGGGGTAGTATCGAGCACCACCGGCGAGTTCAGCATCGACGCGCTGCCCACCGACACCATCCTGTTTCGGGCGCTGGGTTTTAAGGCGCAGCGCATGCCGCTGGGCGGCACGGGCCTCTCGCAACTGGTGGTGCGCATTATGCTGGTGCGCGACAGCGTGCAGTTGGGCAACGTGCAGGTAACGGCCGACCGGCCCGACCGTGCCATCATCAACCGCGCCCTGCGCAACATCAGGCGCGCCAAGCCGCCCATCGTCAGCGGCGTGAAGCGCCCCCCCAAGCCCAAGCCCCTGTTCGCCGTCGACTCGACCGCCCCCAAAGCGCCCATTCCCACCATTGCCAGCCCGGTGAGCCTGCTCTACGACCAATTCTCGCGCGAGGGCAAGCAGCGCCGCAAGATGGAGCAGATTGAAGCCGAGCAACGCGCCGAGAAGGCCCGCAAAGCGCGGACTCAGTACAACAAAGCCTTCAAGGATAACCGTGGCTACGAGCCGTAAGGGGCAGTTATCAATGAGCAGTGAACAATGAGCAATCGGCGGCAAACGTCAAAAGCTCATTGTTCACTGCTCATTGATAGCTGCTCATTGTCGATGGATAACTGTTCACGGTTTATCCGCGTAAGCCCGGAGTATGAAAATCGGGTATCCCTGCGTGAATGAGGCCATGGATTGCAGCTCCGGCAATACGTTCCGGCTGGCTTCGTATTCCGATGAACGCGTGGTGGCGGCCGTGGCCGCCAACCTGGCCTGCCTGCGCCGCATGCTGGAATGGAACGTGGCCCAGGGGCTGCTGTTTTTCCGCATCGGCTCCAGCATCGTCCCCTTCGGCTCGCACCCCGTCAATACGTTTCCGTGGCGAACGCACTTCGCGGCCGAATTCCGGGCCGTTGGGGACTACATCAAGGCCAATGATTTGCGGGTGAGCTTTCACCCCGACCAATTTGTGGTGCTGAACTCGCCCAGCGCCGAAATCGTGCAGCGCAGCATGGAGGAGCTGGAATACCAGGGCGCGATGCTGGATTTGATGGGGCTGGACAGCACCGCCAAGCTCCAGATTCACGTGGGCGGGCTGTATGGCGACCGCGAGCTGGCCATCGGCCGGTTTGCGCAGGTGTACGCCACGCTGCCGGCCGCCGTGCAGGCCCGGCTGGTGGTCGAAAACGACGACCGGCTGTTTCCGCTACGCGACTGCCTGGCGCTGCACCAGCACACGGGCGTGCCCATTCTGTTCGATAATTTCCACCACGAGTGCCTCAACCACGGCGAGCCCATGGCCGAGGCTCTGCGCCTGGCTGCTGCCACCTGGCACCCCAGCCGCGACGGCGTGCCGATGATGGACTACAGCTCGCAGGCCCTGGGCGAGCGCAAAGGCAAGCACACCGACGACCTCGTGGATGAACAGTTTGCCGCTTTCCTGAACAACCTGCACGGGCTGAATTTTGACATCATGCTCGAAATCAAAAATAAGGAAGCCAGCGCCTTGCGCGCCGTGGCCCAGCTGCGCGCCCGCGGCCTGAGCCCCGTCGCGCCCGCGCTGCCCATCCCACCCCTGAAGCTGCCGCCCGACCCCGCCGCCCCGGCCCAGGCAAAGCGTGCCGCCAAGCCGACCACTGCCAAGGCGAGCAAGTAGCTGCGGCCCAACCGAAATTTCCGGTGCCGCCAACGCTTGCTGATAAACTCACTCATTCACCAACCACCACCCCACCTCATGCCCTCCGACCACCTCCTCGCCACCGTCAGTGCCCTCAAAAACGGCCTCACCAGCCTGCCCCTGGGCTCGGCCATGGACAATACCGAAACCTGGCAGCAGCAGTTTCTGCAAAGCGGCCAGCCCGGCCTGCAGGACATCGCCCGCGAAATCGGCAACCTCCAGTCGCTGCTGTCCGGCGGTGCCCTTAGCGCCCGCGCCATCGGCGACTCCCTCACCATGCTGGGCAACCAGACCAGCGAGGCCAGCGCCGCTGCTGCCGATGACCTCAAAAAGCCCTTGGTGGAGCTGGCCGACCTGCTGCGCCGCCACGGCGGCGACCTGCTGGCCCATGCCGAAAAAACGCAGAAATAAAGACCAGTCATTCCCAACAAAAAGCCCCAATTCGCATTGAATTGGGGCTTTTTGTTGGGAATGACTTCAGCTTCGGGCTAGTTGGGCCGCACGTTGCTGCTGCTGCTCCGACGCGAGCGGCTGGGCACCACGTCGGTCGACTGGCGCGGCCGCCAATCGCGGATGATGGGCTGCTCGCGCACATCGGGCACGGTGTTAGGCGACATTTCGGGCTTTGCGGCCGGCGAGAAGCCCCGTTCGTCGAGCTGGCGGCTGGGCTGGGCGTCGCGGTTAGTGGTAGTACGCTGCACATCGGGCGGGCCCTGAATGGTGCTTTGGTTGAGCGCGGGATTCACGGGCGGCACCACGGTCTGGCCCTGGCTGCCGCCGCGCACGGGAGCGGTGGGGTCGAAGGGCACGGTTTGGGCCTGGGCAGTGGCCGCGAATAGCAGGCCGGCGAGGAGCATGGAATATCTCATAGTGAATACGGAAAGTAAGATGAACGAAAAAGCCGGCCGCTTCGGAAGAAACAGCCGGCTTATCACTTGTACGCTTTAGAGCGACAAAGGATTAGTTCATCGGCTTGGCTTTCATTTTGGCTTTGCCATTGTTCATATTGCCTTTGGTTTTCATGCGGCGGTCAGTCGAGGTGCTGCGGGTGCGCATGGTACCGTCGGTGGTACGCATGTTGCCGTCGTTCATCGTGCCGGTGCGCATGGTACCGTCGCCGGTACGCATAGTACCGTCGCCGGTGCGCATAGTGCCAGGCGTGGTCTGCATGGTGCCGGTGCCGCTTGGCGTGGTTTGCATACCGCCGGCGGGCGTAGTTTGGGCAAAAGCACTGGTGCTGAGACCGGCGGCGAATACGAAGGCGAGGGCGGTTTTGAGGGTATTCATGCGAATGAGTTAAAGTAGGATTGGAGAAGAATAGGGTGGCCCGACTTCCGGGCCGCTACTCGGGGTATTATACGCGGTATGGGATGGTCGAAGCTGAAGAAAGCCAAAGTTTTATTGCAATAAATTATTTAAGCTCAGCCGTTTAAATAATGATAAGCGCTAGTCTTGAATACTTGATTCTACTAAAAGTAAGGGCGTTCCCCGGCCTTGCCGAAGAAATATCCGGCCCCGTCTGTAACGTTCAGGTCCCGGCCGGGTACTCCTTGCATTCCAACCCCTAATCCTTTCCCGTGGCACCCACGAGCGACGAAGCACTGATGACGGCCGTGCGGGCCGACAACCTCGACCAGCTGGTGCCGCTGTTTGAGCGCTACCACGGGCCCCTATTCAACTACCTCACCCGCCTCACCAACGACCGCGAAACCGGCGAAGACCTCACCCAGACCGTATTCGAGCGCATTCTCAAGTACCGCAGCAGCTACCAGCCCACCCAGCCCTTCAAAGCCTGGGTGTACCAGATGGCCCGCAACGTGCACGCCGACCACTGGCACCGCCAGCAAAAGCAGCGCACCGACGACCTGGACGAAGTGGAGCGTACCGGCGGCCTGCGCACCGCCGCCCTCGGCCAGCAGCGCACCAGCAGTAGCCACGACGACCTACACGAAGCGCTGGCCCTGTTGCCCGCCCCGCAACGCGAGATTCTGGTACTGCACCGCTTCCAGGGTTTCAGCTACGAGGAAATCGGGCAGTTTCTGAGTTGTAGCGCCGAGGCCGCCCGCGTGAAAGCCCACCGCGCGTTGCAAGCCCTGCGCAAAATTTATTTCGCCTGATTTAAAATAATAATAAGGCATAATTAATTCGAATTTTAAGATAGATAAAAAATCGATTTGCCAGAATATGAGCGTAAGTAATGCTATTTTATTTCAATCATTACCAGCAGCTGCCCGATAATAACTAACTCATGAATACGACCAAATTTTCTGCCTGTTCCGAGCTGGAAGCCCTGCTGCCGGCCTACGCCGATGGCAGCCTGCCAACGGCCGAGGCCGAGCACGTAGCGGCCCACTTCCCCGGCTGCCCCGGTTGCCAGCAGCAGCTGCGCGAGTTGCGCGCCCTCGCGGCCGACCTCGACGCGGCCCTGCCCGAAGTGCCCGGCACAGCCCTGCGCGCCAACTTTATGGCCCTGCTGGAGCAGCAAAAGCAGCTGTTGAAACCGGAGATTGCTGCCATGGCGGCTGCTACGCCAAATTTTGTGTCGGTTTCGGGGCGTGCGCCGGGGGGGCAGGCTGCGCCTGAGCCGGCCACGGCCAAAGTGATTTCGCTGTGGCCCACGGCGCTGGCCAGCAATTGGGTGCGTATTGCGGCCAGCATCGTGCTGGTGGCCGCTGGCGTGCTCTTGGGCCGGCAGCTGCCCTGGGGCGGCGGGGCGGGCAATACGATGGCTACAAATGCCCCCGCCGCCAGCCCGCCGGCCCCCGCCACCCTGGCCGCCGCGCTGAGCGGCGACAGCGGCCACGCCGTGTCGGCCAGCAACCGCATTGCCCTGGTCACCAACTCCACCAAACCCGCTGCTGCCCCCGACGATGCCACGGTGCAGGTGCTGCTCAATACCCTCAACTTCGACCCCAACCCCAACGTGCGGCTGGCCGCCTGCGAAGCCCTCTACCGCCTGCGCGAGGCTCCCGGCGTGCGCGAAGGCCTGGCCAACTCGCTGCCCATCCAAACCGACCCCAACGTGCAGATTGCCCTGATTGACATGGTGGTATCGCTGCGGGTGCACCGGGCGGTGCCGCAGCTCCAGCGCCTCGCCAAGCGCCCCGATGCGCTGCCCGTCGTGCGCGCTCAAGCCGAGGCGGGCATCGGCAAACTGATTTAATCCATCTTTTTTCTCTCTCCCGCCGGTGCGGGCGGTGCCGGCACGCGGCGCCCCGGCGGTACTTCACTTGCTTCACTATTCTGTACTCATGAATAAGCTGTTTTTATTGACGCTGGCAGGCCTGCTGCTCGCCGCGTCGGGCCAGGCCCAGGATTTCAAAACCCGCCTCACCAGCAAAAGCCCTAAAATCATCATCGACATGCAGGGCAACGATGTGGTGGTCGAGGGCATCGATGGCGACGAGCTCATCATCAGGGGCGACGGCTACGAGGAGCCGCCCAAGCGCGCCGACGGCCTGCGGCCCATGTACAACACGGCCGTCGATAACACGCGTATCGGGCTGGCCGTGAGCCAGGAAGGTAACGTGGTGCGCATCACGCGGGCTTCGCGCCGTCCGGCCAGCTATACTATTCGGGTGCCGCGCGCCTCGGCCGTGCAGTACAAGCAGGCCGGCTGGAACGGGAGCGGCGACGTGGCCGTGCGCGACGTGAGCGGCGACCTGGAAGTGAGCATGACCAGCGGCGACATCAAGCTCACCAACGTGGCCGGCCCCGTGGTGGCCAACACCGTGAGCGGCGACGTAACGGTGCGCTTCACGCCGCTGCGGCAGGGGCCGAGCTCCATCTCGACGGTAAGCGGCGACGTGGATATCACCATGCCAACGGCTACCAAAGCCACCATGCGCATGCGTTCGATTTCGGGCGAAGTATACACTGATTTCGATATGAACCTGGGCGGCAAGCAGAACGACATGCAGCACATCGGTGGCCAGGTCGTGGATGGCAGCATCAACGGTGGCGGCAATGCGCTGTCGCTCAAAACGGTGAGCGGCGACATCTTCGTTCGCAAGGCCAAATAACGGAGCGGCTGCGCGCGTTCAGGCGCGCCCGTTGGCTCATTCTTTCACCTTCTCATTTCCGCCTTTCCCATGCCCCGCTTCTTGTTTTTATTGCTCGTAGTAGCGGTGGCCCGGCCGGCCATCGCCCAGAAAATTATCGAAAAAACGACCCCGGTCACGGCCGGTCAGCGCGTGTTTCTCGACCTGCGCCAGGCCACCAGCATCCGGGTGCGGACCGGCGCGGCGGGCCAGCTGGCGCTGAAAGCTACCGTGAGCATCAACCAGAACCGGTTAAACGATGCCCTGCAGCTGACCGTGGTCCCCGCCGCCGGCCAGCTGCGCGTAACCGCCGATTTCGACCGGGAAATGCTGAAGAAGGCCAAACCCGGCGACTGCGCCGGCTACGACGACCACGGCCACGGCCGCAATATGTGGTTCGGCCAGCAGGTGTGCGACGAAATCACCTACGAAATCACGCTGCCCGCCGACGTGGCTCTGCGCGTGTTCACCTACAGCGGCAACGTCGATATCGTGGGCTTCAGCAACGCCATCGAGGCCAAGTCGCTGAGCGGCTTTATCGACGTGACCTGGCCCGATGCCAAAGGCGCGGTGTTATCGCTGAAAACCCTGGAGGGCGAAGTATATACCGACCAGGACATTGCCTTCAGCACCGCGTTGCGCCGCAACCCCGATTTCGGCTACTGGCTGCAAGGCACCCTGCAAGGCAGCGGCCCGGTGGTAAAGCTCGAATCCATCAGCAACGACGTGTATTTCCGCAAGCGGAAATAGGAGCGAAGCGGCGCTGAATACAAAGAACGGTCACGCAGAGCGCAGCGAAGTATCTTGCCCGCCACCACTAATTCTGTCGATTGGATTGCGTTGTGCGGTAAAGATGCTTCACTGCGTTCAGCATGACGTTCTTTGTGTTCCGTTCTCAACGCTACTGCCTCCCGCCTATGCCGGCCCCCTTTGCCCTCGAACTCCGCACCGTCGTGCTCACGCGCTACGTGACGCCGCTCCGCGAGGGCGGCTCGCTGCCGGCCCTGATGGAGGCCAACGACGGCTTCCTCTACGTAGTGAAATTCCGGGGCGCGGGCCAGGGGGTGAAAGCGCTGATTGCTGAGCTGATTGTGGGCGAAATAGCCCGCGTGCTGGGCCTGCGCATGCCCGAGCTGGTGTTCTGCGAGCTCGACGAATCCTTCGGCCGCACCGAGCCCGACGAGGAAATCCAGGACCTGCTGCAAGCCAGCACCGGCCAGAACCTGGCCCTGCACTACCTCTCCGGCGCTATCACCTACGATGCGCTCGTGACCACCGTGGAGCCGCGCATGGCCTCCCAAATCGTGTGGCTGGACATGCTCACGCTGAATGTGGACCGCACCGCCCGCAACACCAACATGCTGATGTGGCACAAGGAGCTGTGGCTTATCGACCACGGCGCGGCCCTCTACGTGCACCACGCCGGTCCCGAGTGGGCCGCGCCGCGCCCCCGCCCGTTTCCCCAAATCAAAACCCACGTCCTGCTGCCGCAGGCCAGCGAGCTGGCCACCGTGGACGCGGAAAGCCGAGCCCGCCTCACGCCCGCCATCCTCCGCGCCATTGTGGCGCTGGTGCCCGACGCGTGGCTGGCCAACGGCCACGGCACCGCCGAGGAGCAGCGCACCGCTTACGTCGGCTTCCTCGAAGCCCGCCTCGCCGCCTCAGAAACCTTTGTTCAGGAAGCCCAGGATGCTCGCAATGCACTTATTTGAGTACGCCGTGCTGCGCGTGGTGCCCCGCGTCGAGCGCGAAGAATTCCTGAACGTGGGCATCATCGTGTACTGCCGCTCGCTAGGCTTCCTCGAAACCCGGTTTGCGCTGCCCGAAGCCCGGCTGCTGGCCGTCGCCCCGGATTTGGACTTGGCCGAAATAACGGCCCGCCTGCAGGCCTTCGAGCGCATTTGCCAGGGCAAAGCCACGGGCGGCACCATCGGCCAGCTGCCCATTGCCGAGCGGTTTCGCTGGCTCACGGCCACGCGCAGCACGGTGGT
>JALYUH010000246.1 GCA_030853985.1 Bacteroidota bacterium
ACTTCAGCTGAAATAAGGGTGGTGCGTTCGCGGTTTACCCTGAGCTCGAACGAATTATCAAAAGTTGTCTTATCCAGCACTTCAACTAAAGCCCCGAGCTGCAGGCCCACTTTATCGAGGTATTGCAGGAAGGGGGCGGTGGTGTTTTTGACCGCCGCCAGCGTGCCGGATTCGCCCGGGCAGAGGTCGGCCAACAGGCGATGGGCGGGCCGGCGAATGGCCCCGTCCTCGGCCGGAATAGGGTCGCCGTGCGGGTCGAGGGCGGGGTGGCCCAGGAAGGCGTCGAGCCGGCGCATTAGCAGCGGCGACTGCACGTGCTCCAGCTCCTCGGCCACCTCATGCACCTCGTCCCAATTAAAGCCGAGCTGCTGCACCAGAAAAACCTCCCACAGCCGATGCTTGCGGATGGTGAGCAGCGCCAGCCGCTGGCCCTCGGCCGTGAGCTGCACGCCGCGGTATTTCTCGTAGTTGAGCAGGCCTTTTTCGGCCAGGCGGCGCAGCATATCCGTAACCGACGCGGCGCGGGTATCCAGTGCGGCTGCGATGCGGTTGGTGCTGACGCCGGCGTTATCCGGTTCTTCTTCGGCCAACTTATAGATGGCTTTGAGGTAATTCTCCCCGGTGTGGCTGGGCATCAAGGTGTGGTAAGCTTTAGCTGGCCGGATAGCAAAATCCGGTGAGAATTATGAAGGCAAGCGAAAGCTTACCGCACGAATTAGAACTTCAATAAGGCTGAAGCCCAGGTGAAACCTGAGCCGAATGCGGCCAGGCACACGAGGTCGCCGCGCTTGATTTTGCCTTCCTGCACAGCCTCGCTGAAGGCCAGCGGTACCGACGCGGCGGTGGTGTTGCCGTAGCGCTGGATGTTGCTGAACACCTTGTCGTCGCTCAAGCCCATTTTCTGCTGCACGTACTGCGTGATGCGCAGGTTGGCCTGATGCGGGATGAGCATGTCGATGTCGGAAGACTGCAGGCCGTTCTGGTCCAGGGCCTCCTTGATGACTTGCGGGAAGCGCACCACGGCGTGCTTGAATACGTTCTGGCCGTTCATGTAGGGGTAGAGCTCGGCCTGGTTGGCCACGATGTACTCCACCCGGTTGGCGCGGTTCGAGCTGGGCTCTTTCACGATGAGCTCCTCGGCGTACTCGCCCTGGGCGTGCAGGTGAGTGCTGAGAATGGCCTGATTCTCAGAGGTGCTGGGGCGCAGCACCATCGCCCCGGCCCCATCGCCGAAGATGACGGCTACCCCGCGGCCTTCAGGCGTTTTATCGAGGCCGGAGGAATGGATTTCGGAGCCCACCACCAGCACCGTGTCGTACATGCCGGTGCGGATGAACTGGTCGGCCACCGAAAGAGCGTACACGAAGCCCGAGCATTGGTTGCGCACGTCGAGGGCAGGGCAGTTGTTGGTGATGCCCAGCTCGCGCTGCATGAGCACGCCCGAGCCGGGGAAAAAGTAGTCGGGCGAGAGCGTGGCGAACACAATCATTTGCACGTCGTTGGCGGCTACGCCGGCCATTTCGAGGGCCTTGCGGGCAGCGTTGGCCCCCATGTTGGCGGTGGTGTCGGTGCCTTCCTCAAACCAGCGGCGCTCCTGAATACCGGTACGCTCCTGAATCCAGGCATCGGAGGTGTTCATCATCGGCTCCAGCTCGGCGTTTTTAACCACGCGGCTTGGCACGTAGTGGCCGACCCCGGCGATGAATGAGTGACGTAAAGTGGCCATGGATGGTGGGAGGGGAAAGTTGGGCTAGGGGAGAAAGTGCCGTCGCAAAAGCGGCCATTAATTTCGATGCAGTAACTACGTGCTACGGGTAAATTGGGGCGCAAAGGTGGCAGGTTAAATCGCAGAATCCAGCAAATGCCACAATTTTTTGCCTTCGGACGCCCACAACACATCAGTGGGAATGCCGTTGGGATAGAACGAGTAGCTCCGCAAAAGCGCCACCAGTGCGGGCGCATCTACGAGTTGCCAGAAGTCGATAGACAAACCCGCGTCGTACTTATGCAGCAGTTCGTGCCAAAGTGGGTTGGGCGAAGAAATAATCGGCAGCCCATGCGCCAAGTACTCAAACAGCTTGGTGGGCCGGCAGCGCTCCGTGCTCGGGTGCGGCCGGTAGGGCAGCAGCCCGAGGTGGCTTTTGCTGATTTCGGCCACGATATGGGCGTGGGGCACTAGCTCGGCCCCACCAATCAGCGTGAGCCATTCAGCGTTGCCAGCGGCCGCCTGCTCCTCCAACTGCCGCAGCAGCTCCGGCTGCTGGCAGAAGCCGATAATGGTGAGCCGCACCCCGCCGGGCCACGCGGCGCGCAGCTGCCGGGTTAGCTCGATAGCTTCCCATACGCCATTTAGCTCCGAAATAGTGCCGGAGTAGAGCAGGCGCAGCGGTTCCGTGGGGGGTGGTAGCTGTATCGGTTGCGGCCGCAGCTGTTCGCCGGGCGGGGGCTGGTACTTGTTTTCGAGCACCACCACGCGGCCCGGCGGCAACTCATTCAGAAACGGCAGCTCGGCGGCGTAGCTGGCTTCGGCCAGAATTACGCCCGCCGCCCGCCGGGCTGCCCACGCCTCCACCCAACGCAGCCCGGCGGCCAGCCCGCGCCGCACGAAACCCTGGTACACGCGCTGCGTGCGCACGTTGAGCGCGTAATTTTCGCGGATGTCGTAGAGGAACTTCCGGCCCCGGCCCAGCGCCTGCCAGAGCAGCGTGAGGGGCAGCAGCTCCGGCGCGTGCACAATGACCAAATCTGGTTTTAGCACCCGCAGCAAGTGCCAGTAGCGGCCCTGCGCGGCCAGTCGGGCCA
>JALYUH010000265.1 GCA_030853985.1 Bacteroidota bacterium
CCTTCAGCGAGGGGGAGCCGAACGCTGAGGGGGGAGGGGAGCAACCGTCGAGGGGGAGCCAGGCGTTGAGGGGGAGCCGAAAGGGCGCGGCCCCGGAGCCGTCGAACTCCCCCGCGCTGAAGGCGCGGGCGCCGGGGGGAGAGGCAGTATGCCAAGCCCGCCGCCCCGCCCTATCTTTCCCGCCTAGAACCTGCCCCATGCCCCTGTCCCTTTCCGAGCTGAAAGACCGCGCCATTCGCTTTGCCCAGGAGTGGCAGGCCGCCACCGACGAGCGCGCCGATGCCCAGGCGTTCTGGATTGACTTCTTCCACGTGTTCGACGTGAAGCGGCGGCGGGTGGCCTCCTTCGAGGTGCCCATCAAGAAGGCCGACGGGCGGCAGGGCTTCATCGCCCTGCTCTGGAAGGGCACGCTGCTGGTGGAGCACAAGAGCCGGGGCCGCGACCTGGACCGCGCCGGCCAGCAGGCCCGCGACTACTTCCCCGGCCTGAAGGACCACGAGCTGCCCAAGTACATTCTGGTGTCGGACTTCGCCCGCTTTCGCCTCTACGACCTCGACGAGGGTACGGAGACCGAATTCGGGCTGGCCGAGCTGCACCAGCACCT
This sequence comes from Bacteroidota bacterium, assembly GCA_030853985.1. GTDB lineage: Bacteria > Bacteroidota > Bacteroidia > Cytophagales > Hymenobacteraceae > Hymenobacter. The sequence continues at coordinate 605 of JALYUH010000265.1, forward strand.
GCACCTGTTCGCTTTCCTCACGGGGTACCAGAAGCGCGAGTACCGGCCCGAGGACCCCGCCAACATTCGGGCGGCCGAGCTGATGGGCGAGCTGCACGATGCCCTGCTGGCCGGCGGCTACCACGCCCACAAGCTCGAAGTGCTGCTGGTGCGCATCCTCTTCTGCCTGTTTGCCGAGGACACGGCCATCTTCGAGAAGAATGCCTTTCAGGAATTCCTCGAAGCCCAGACCCGGCCCGACGGCGCCGACGTGGGCACGCGCCTGGCCGAGTGGTTTTCGATACTCGACCAGCCGCCCGCCGAGCGCCAGCGCCACCTGCCCGACTACCTCGCCCAGCTGCCCTACGTGAACGGAGCCTTGTTCACGGAATACTTCCCGTTTCCGAGCTTCGACGCGGCCCTGCGCGAGCGGCTCATTCGGTGCACGTACTTCGACTGGTCGCGGATTTCGCCCGCCATTTTCGGCTCGCTGTTTCAGCGCGTGACGGACCCCGTGAAGCGGCGCAACCTGGGCGCGCACTACACCTCGGAGGCCAATATTCTGAAGGTGATTCAGGGACTGTTTCTCGATGAGCTGCGGCAGGAGCTGGCCGCCGCCGGCCAGAGCCGCCCCCGCCTCGATGCCCTGCACCGGCGGCTGGAGCAGCTGCGGTTTCTGGACCCGAGCTGCGGCTGCGGCAACTTCCTGGTGGTGACGTACCGCGAATTGCGCCTGCTGGAGCAGGAAATCCTCGAACGCCTGTTTGTGAGCCAGCGCGCCACCGGCCAAACCGAGCGTATGCCTAAACAGCTGGTCTTCGGAAGTCGGTTGACTTATTTAGCGGCGGCAGCGTAATTTTAACCTATGCAACTCCATCATCCCATTATCCGCCCCGATTTCGTTATTACCTCGGCCACGGGCGAGGAACAGCTTCTGGTAGGAGTGAAAACCTGGATGCCGACCCCCACGCAAGCGCAAGAGTTGCGTCAGCAGTACGGGCATCCAGGTTGCTACTTTCTATTAGCCACTCCCGAACGCATGGCGCTATGGCTTCCCGCGCAAGACGAGCAGCCGTTGGCCGCCAGTGCCTATTCCGTGGACGCCTCGTTGGTACTGGCCACTTATTTGACGATTGAGCGTCATCCTCTGCAAGCACTAAGCGAGCAGGTTTTTAGTCTGGTCGTTTCTTCCTGGCTGGGTTCCATTATGTTCAAGCCGGCCCGCACGCTGTTGGATATGCCAGCACAAGCGTGGTTGGTAGACGCTGGGGTACATGAGCGCATCTACCGGGGATACATTCACCGGGAGCGGGTAGTGGGTCAATGAACGTTTTCGTCGAATCAAACTTCCTGCTGGAAATAGCTTTTCAGCAGGAGCACCATGCCGCTTGCGAACGCATTCTGGCCGGAGCGGCAGCCGGTCGGTACCAGCTGCATGTACCGCAATACGCGCTGACCGAAGTGTTTCAAACCCTGCATCGGCGTACTACCGAACGGGAAGACTACCAGCAGTATTTCCTAAAGCAGATTGACCAGCATCAACGCGAAGCAGAATTTGATGCCGCTGAAGTCGACCAATTAGTGCGGCTGCTCAACGACTTGTTGACGACGCGCACGGCAAGCCAGGCAAACCGCTTATTTTCCCTAACGCAACGGCTGGCAGCGGAGGCCCCGGGGCCCCCACTCACCGCGGCTGTATTAATGGAAGCCCCTGCACTACAAGCGACCCACGGCTTGGGTGTGCAGGATGCATTGGTATATGCTTCCGTACTGGCCGGTTTGCGCGTACTGCCGCGTGGGCCTAAGCTGTTTATTACCCGCAACGACAATGACTTCCGGAAGCCGGCTATCGTTGAAGAATTAAGAAAATTTGACTGTAAGCTGTTGGCTAATTTCAGAGGTGCCGCCGATATGCTGGACTCGGGCAAGGTACTTCCGGCCAATCCTGCCGAGTAGGTTCTTCCCTTTCCTCCCGTCGCCCAGCCCGAAGCAAACGGCCGTTGTGGAAGCCGCCGCCGCGCAGGTGCTGGCCGCCCGGGCCGACTTCCCCACCGAAAGCCTGGCCACCCGCTACGACCCGCTTATGATGCCGCCGGCCCTGGTGCGGGCCCACTCTGCCCTCGACCGGGCCGTGGACCTGTGCTACCGCCCGGCCGCCTTCGCCACCGAGCTCGCGCGGCTGGAGTTTCTGGTTGCCGCCTACCGCGCCTTGCAGACCCCCTTGCTGCCGCCCCCGGCCAAAGCGGGCCGGCGAGCCAAAACCTAGCTGCATCTGCCGGGTTATCCCCCCTATATTCTTACTTCTACTCCCTTGAACACCTACACCCTGGCCTACCGGCCCGACCTCGACATCGTATTTCTGCGCTGGGTGCAACCCGATACCCTGGCCCAAGCCCAGGACTCGTACCACGCCGCCCTGGCCCTGGCACTGGCGCACGGCTGCGGCAACTGGCTGCTCGACTCGCGCCGCTGCGGCCCCATCCGGACCGAAGAAACCGTTTGGCTTAGCCACACGTTTTTCCCGCTCGCCATCGCGCAGCTGGCTCCACGGCCGTTGCGGCTGGGCGTGTTCAGCTCGCTGCAGCGCGTCGAGCAGCTGCGCACCGACATGGCCGTAGCCCCCGCCGTGCGAGCCGCCACGGCCGCCACCCAGCCCTACCAGGCCGCCATTTTTATGACCGAGGCCGAGGCCGTGGCCTGGCTGCAGGCCCCACCGGCGTAGCGGCCCGCGCCTCCCCGCCGGCCGGCCCCAACCGTGCCCGCGCACCCAAGCCACCCCCCCGATTTTGAGGGTGCGACCCCCGATTTCGAGGGTCAGACCCCCGATTTCGAGGGTGCAACCCCCGATTTCGAGGGTCAGACCCCCAATTTCGACCCAAGTTGGCCCGATTTCGAGCCAACTTGGGTCGAAATTGAGCAAAAATGGGTCGAAATCGAGCTAAGTTGGGTCGATTTCGAGCTTCGGCGGCTCGATTTCGAGCCAGATTGGCCCGATTTCGACCCAAAAAGGCCCGATTTCGAGCCAACTTAGGTCGAAATCGGGCCAAATTGGGTCGATTAGGCCGGGCTAGGCCTTGGCTACGCCGGTTTTGCGGCCGGCGCTGGCGTTGCCGGGGAAGCGCTGGCTGAGCTCGTCGTAGGCCGCCTGGGCCCCCGGCTGCTTGTTTTTGGCCATAAACTTGATGTTGCCATACACGATAAGGGCGTTGGTGTAGGCCTCGGAGCCGGCCACCATCACGGTCGAGTCGGTGTCGAGGGCCAGCTGTTCGAGCTGCTGGCGCAGGGGCGTGAGGGCGTTGACGCCGGCCACGTCCTGGCGCAGCTCGTCGAGGTCGACGAAGGCGGGCACGAACGTGGGCGTGTTGGTGGCGTAGTCGGCGGTTTTGGTCACGAAAGCCACCGTTTTATCGGCCATGCGCAGCATGGTTTTGCGCTCGTCGGGGGTGAGGGAAAGGAGGTAGGGAGCCAGGGCCGCCTTGATGGCGTCGAGGTGCTGCTGCACGTCGGTGAGAACCTTGGCCGGGATGTCGGAGTGAAACTGGTTGGGCATCGGGGTAAACGGATGAATAAGTGAGGAATGCGTTGCCACTCGGCGGGGGGAAGGTAGGGGTTTTTTGGGGCAGTTTGGGCGGTGTCGTCGGCCCGGCACCCAGCGCGGCCCCGGCCGCGGCCGGCCTGGCACCAACGGTGCGGGCGCGCCGGCCCGAACATCCCGTTTTCCGGTCCGGTTGTGCTTACCTTCATGGTCCACCCTGCCCGCGCCGCTATGCCCACTCGTCCCCCCGAAGCCCACCCCGCCGGCCCCCACGCGGCGCTGCTGGCCCTGCGCGACCGGGCCGAAACGCGCCGCCAGCTCGTGACGCAGGCCGCCGCGCCTCACACGCCCGAGGCCACCCAGCGCCTGGTGCAGGAGCTGCAAATGCACCAGATTGAGCTGGAAATGCAGAACGAGGAGCTGCTGCTGGCCCAGGCCGAAGCCGAAAGTGCCCGCCTGCAGTACGTCGACCTGTACGAGTTTGCCCCGGTGGGCTATTTCACGCTTTCCGCAGTGGGCCTCATCGATGAGCTGAACCTGTGCGGCAGCCAGCAGCTGGGCACGGTGCGGCAGCGGCTGCTGGGGCGGCGCTTCGCCCTGTTTGTGGCCCCCGCCCAGCGCCCCGATTTCGGGCAGTTTCTGGCCCGGGTGTTCTGCTCGGAGGCCTCACAAAGCACTGAGCTGCGCCTGCTGCCCGAAAACGGCACCACCTTCTACGCCCACCTGGAAGGCCTGCGCACTAGTAGCCCCGCCGGCCCGCAGTGCCGCCTGGCCGTGCTCGACGTGACGGCCCGCCGCCGGGCCACCGACGCGCTGGCCGCCAGCGAAGCCCGCTTCCGCCAGCTTTTTACCGATAGCGCCGATGCCGTGGTGCTGCTGCAGGGCCACCAGTACGTGGACTGCAACGCGGCGGCCCTGCGCCTGCTGGGGGCCGCGCACCGCGAGCAGCTGGTGGGCCAGCCCGCCTGGGCGTTCGCGCCCGAGCTGCAGCCCGACGGCCAGCGCACCACCGAGCTGTTTCGCCAGGCCATTGCCGAGGCCGTGGCCGGGGGCTCGACGCGCAGCGTGGCCCAGTGGAGTCGGATACCGGGCGAGGAAATCTGGCTTGAAGCCGTGCTTACGCTCATGGAGGCCGGCGGGGCCGCCCCGCTGCTGCACGTGCTGTGGCGCGACATCACGGCCGCCCACGCGGCCGCCCGGCAGCTGCGCGAGAGCGAAGCCCGCCTCAGCCTGGTCCTCACGGCCTCGCAAACCGGTGTGTTCACCTGGGATTTTGCCCCCCGGCTGGTGGCCGGCGATGCCGCCGTGCAGGCCATGCTCGGCCTGGTGCCGGGGCCGGGCTTCGTGCCGCTCGACACCATCGAAACCATTGTGCACCGCCACGACCTGGCCCGGCTGTGGGGGGGCTTGCAGGCCGCCATTGCCGTGCAGGAGCCCCTGGAGCTGCTGTTTCGGGTGGTGTGGCCCACTGGGGCGGTGCACCACCTGAGCCTGGCGGGCCGCGTGGTAGCCAACGGCCAGGGCCACGCCACGGGCTTCACCGGCGTGCTGCGCGACGTGAGCCGGCAGCGGGCCGCCGACGAGGAGCTGCACTACAAAAGCCTGGTGCTCGAGCGCATGCTCGATAAGCTGCCGATGGTGCTTTCGCGCCTGCGGCCCGATGGCACGTACCTCGAATCGACGGGGGCGGGCCTGCCGGCCATGGGCATGGAGCCGGGCAGCCTGGTGGGGCGCAACCTGCACGACGTGTACCCTACTGTGCCGCCCGAGCTGGCCCGGGTGCTGCACGGCGGGCAGGCCGAGTTTCTGGCCGAAATTGCGGTGGCGGCTGGCCCGCCGGTGGCCTTCCAGAACTATGCTTTTTTCGATGAGCTGGGCAGTCAGGCCGTGGTGCTGGCCGTGGACGTAACCGCCGCCGAGCAGCAGCGCCAGCAGCTGCAGGTCGAGAAAGACTTCACCCAGAGCCTGCTCGAAAACAGCGTCGACTGCATTATCTCGCTCGACCCGCAGGGCCGCATCATCGCCTGGAACGCCGAAGCAGCCCGCCACGTAGGCCTGAGCGCGGCCCAGGTGCAGGGCCAGCGCCTGTTTGAAGTGCTGCCCAGCCTCGACGCATCCGCCCGGCACGAGGTGGCCCGCGCCCTGGCCGGCGAGCCCGTCGACCGCTTCAACCACGCGTTTCCGCAGCGCCCCGGCCGCTACGATGTCCACCTCGTGCCGTTGCCGTCGGCGGCGGCGGGCGAGGCGGGCGGCGTGCTCATCATTCTGCGCGACGTGACGGAGCGCGAGCGCCTGGCCGAAGAGGCCACCCAGCTGCGCCTGCGCCAGCAGCAGGAGGTGCTGGCCGCCATCCTCACCACCCAGGAAACCGAGCGCAAGCGCATTGCCGAGGCGCTGCACAACGGCCTGGGCCAGCTGCTGTATGCCACCAAGCTTAGCCTGAGCGGGGCCGGCGGCCGCCCCGCCGCCCCGCGCGATTCGCTGCGCCTGCTCGATGAGGCCATTCGCACTACCCGCACCATTTCCTTCGAGCTCACGCCCGGCATTCTGGAGGATTTCGGCCTGCGCACCGCCCTGGAGGCCCTGGTGAAGCGCATTGCCCCGGCCCGCCTGCCGGTGCATCTGCACCTGCGCAACCTCGACCATCGCCTGCCCGCCCTGGTCGAAATTGCCGTGTACCGCACCGTGCAGGAGCTGCTCAACTACGTGATGAAGCACGCCGAGGCCACCGAAGTCGAAGTTCACGTGGCCCACGAAGCCGGCCGCCTTTACGTGAGCGTGGAGGACAACGGCCGCGGCTTCGAGC
>JALYUH010000527.1 GCA_030853985.1 Bacteroidota bacterium
CGTGGTGTATTATTTCAACGCCAGCTCGATGCTGATTGACCCGCGGGTGCTCGATATTTCGCCGCTGGCGGGCGTGGCCGCGCAACGCCGCACAAGCTGAAGCATGTGCTACAAGTCAATCCACTCGCTTACCCCATGATTCAAACGATTACCCTGTTTGCCCTGCTGCTCACGTTTATGCTGCTGCTGGGCATCATTTTCGCCTTGCAGCGCGTGGCCAAAACCCGGCCCGGCGGCGGCGAAATCGGCCAGAGCGGCACCACGCTGGCCGGCTATTCCTACCTGCTAATGCTGCTGGCGGTGCTGGCCGCCGTGGGCATCGGCTACGTGCTAGCCCGCGATACGCCCTGGGCCGGCCACATTCTGGAGTGGCTCAACATTGTGGTGCGCCTCATGCACATCACCTTCGGCATCGCCTGGATTGGCGCTTCGTTCTACTTCGTGTTCCTCGAAAACGCCCTCAACCGTACCGAAAACGTGCGCGACGAGCTGGCTGGCAACCTCTGGGCCGTGCACGGCGGCGGCTTTTATTATTTGGAAAAGTATAAGTCGGCCCCGCCGGCTATCCCCAAAAGCCTGCACTGGTTTAAGTACGAGGCCTATTTCACCTGGCTGTCGGGGTTCAGCCTGCTGTTCGTGGTGTACTACTTCAACGCCAGCTCGATGCTGATTGACCCGCGCGTGCTCGACATCGCGCCGCTGGCGGGCGTGGGCCTCGGCGTGGGCTCGTTTGTGGTGGCCTGGCTGATTTACGATGGGCTGTGCCGCACGCCGCTGGTGCGCAGCAAGTGGTTCATGGTCATCGGGTTTGTTATTGCCACGGGGTTTGCGTTTTTCTACGCGCAGGTGTTCAGCGCCCGGGCGGCCTACCTGCACTTCGGGGCCATGCTGGGCACTATCATGGTGGGCAACGTCTATTTCACCATCATTCCGGCCCAGAAGGCCATGGTGAAAGCTGCCACCGAAGGCACGCCCCTCGACCCGCAGCTGGGCAAAAACGCCCTGGCGCGCTCGCTGCACAACAATTACTTTACGCTGCCCGTGCTGTTTGTGATGGTGAGCAACCACTTTCCCAGCACCTTCGGGCACGCGTATCCGTGGGCCATTCTGGCGGCCATCACGCTGGGCACCGCCGGCGTGAAGCACTGGCTGAACCTGCGCGAAAAGCACCAGACCGACACGGCCGTGTGGGTGCTGCCCGCCGCCGTGGCCCTGCTGCTAGCCGTGGTATTCGTGACGGCCCCACCCGCGCAGTCGGGCAGTGCGGCCGGAGCCGCCGCCTGCACCCAAACCGTGGGCATCAGCCAGGTGAACATGATTGTGCAGCAGCGCTGCATCCAGTGCCACTCCAAGAACCCGACCGACGACGTGTTTAAGTCGCCACCCAACGGCGTGGTGTACGACACGCCGGAGGACATTATTCGCCTGAAAGACAAAATCATGCAGCGCGTGGTGGTCACCAAAACAATGCCCCAGAATAACAAAACCCAGATTACGCAGGAGGAGCGCGACCTAATCGGGTGCTGGATTGAGCAGGGCGCAAAAAATCAATGAGCAGTGAGCAGTGAGCAGTGAGCAAAAGAACCGTCATATTTTACTGCGTTCAGCATGACGTTCTTCCGGCCTGACGTTGTTCATTTTTAATTTTTAATTCTCAATTTTTAATTGCGCGAAGCGCTATGCCCGCCTCTCCCCGCGACCTGCCCGTCTGGGCCCTTGCGGCTGCCTGCCTGCGGGCCGGCACGCCCGTGGCCCTGCTGGCCGTGCTGCACAGCGCGGGCAGCAGCCCCGGCCGCCAGGGCTTCAAAATGGCCGTGACGGCCGACACCGTGGCCGGCTCCATCGGCGGGGGCATTATGGAGCACAAGTGGGTGGAACTGGCCCGCCAGCGCCTGCGCGAGGCCGACCCTACGCCGCTGCTGCGCCCGCAGGTGCACCGCCGCGAAGCGCCTGCCGACCGCTCGGGCATGATGTGCTCGGGCGAGCAGGACGTGCTGCTCTGGCCCCTGTGGCCCGCCCATCTGCCGGCCGTGGCCGCCATCGAAAGCAGCCTGCAAAACCTGAGTGGCGGCTTTCTGGAGTTGAGTCCGGCGGCCGGCCTGCGGTTTTTGCCGCCGGCGGACCTGGAAGCAGCAGAACCTACGCGAGCATCGGCCGAAGCTGCCGCCGCTGCTGTTCCGGAAGCTTCATCAGCCCCGGCCCAACTGGCTTTCTACGACTACCAGCCGGGACCGGTGTGGCGCTACCGCGAGCGGCTGGGCTTCCGCGACCAGCTCACCATCGTGGGCGGCGGGCACGTGAGCCTGGCCTTATCCAACGTGGCGGCGGCCCTCGATTTCGAGCTAACCGTGCTCGATGACCGCCTCGACCTGCCCACCTTCGAACGCAACCACGCCGCCCACCACCGCCACCGCATCGACTACGAAAGTGTGGCCGCCGCCGTGTCGCCCGGCCCGCACCGCTACGTGGTGGTAATGACCGTGGGCTACCGCACCGATGCCACGGTGCTGCGCCAGCTGCTGGGCCACCCTCCCGAACAATGCCCCTACCGCTACCTGGGCGTGATGGGCAGCGTAGCCAAAGTGGCCGAGCTGCGCCGGGGCCTGCGCGAAGAGGGGTTTTCGGAGAAAGCCATTGCCCGGCTGCGCGGCCCCATTGGGGTGCCCATCCAAAGTCAGACGCCCGAGGAAATTGCCATCAGCATCGCGGCGGAGCTGATTCAGGTGCGGCAGAGCGCGGACTTATAGTCCACGAAACGGCCATTCCACTCGCGAACTGAAAGTCCGCGCTACGGCTATTTACCGGTCCGATTCGCTGGCGTCGCCGCCGCTCTTGGCAAACTCTTCAGTGAAGATGCGGTAGCGGTCCAGAATGGAGCGCACCGAGCGTTTGAGCACGATTTCGCCCATGGGGCCTTCGGGCACGGTCACGCCCGAGGCGTAGCCGTTCCAGACGGCGCGGTTGGTTTTCACGTCGATAAGGGTAACGAGTAGGGTGCCTTCGGCCAGCAGCAGGCGCACGGGCTGGTAGCCGTGGCGCTGGTCGTCGGGGGTGTTGTCATTTTCCTCCACGTTGCGCTTTATCCACTGGCTGAGGTCTTCCTGGTCGAAGCCATGGAAGCGCATGTCGCCCTCGTACACCCGAAAATTCACCAGCATGTCGGGCCGCCGGTTGGCGCGGCGGTAGCCCTGCGCCCGGAAGCGCTGCTCGATGGCCTCGCGCAGCGACTGGCCCAGGCGGCTGGTATCGGCGATGATGCCCGAGCCGGTGACGAAATCGTAGGTGCGGTAATGGCGGAAATTGCCCCGGTAGCTGTAGTCCGAATCAACCCGGGCTTCGCGCATGGCGGCGCAACCACTTAGCGCCAGGGCCAAGCCTAGCAAAATCGTAATAATTGGTTTCATACCGGCGGTTATAATTGACGGGAATTGGGACTACCAATCTACGAAATATTAGGCACTTAGGCGCTAACCACCCCTCGAAAACCTGCCCCAACCGGCCAACCGCAGCCCGGGGCCTTTTTCCCCAAGCGGCAGCCGGCAGCCCCTACCCTGGGCACACCGCCGAGGGCTGGATGTGCTGCCGGCTCTGGGCCAGAACCGGGCGCTTGGCTTTGCCCCTGGCCCCGCCCCCGCTGAAACTGATGCTCCAGATGCTGTCGAAGTCCTCATCGGGCCAGTCCGCCACGTTGTCGAGGCCCAGGTCCTTGGCAATATCCACGATGCTATTGTGCTCCCACACCACCAGTACGGTGCCCCGCAGCTGGCGCAGCTGCTTGGCAAAGGCCTTGGTATTCGCCACCATGAAGTCGCTGTTGATGGTGAGGTTGTGCTGCACGGCGTAGGGCATCACGGTTTGCAGCATCCGCACACGCGTCGTGTCCTTGTCATTGGTGCCGATGACGGGCACGAAGGTGAGGTTGGGCGGCGCGGGCATCTCCTCATTGAGCACGGCGGGCAGGGCCAACGCCCGGTTCAGGCCGGCGCAGGAGAGGTTGTCGCCCTCCTCCGGCTTCTCGCCGTGCCGGATGATGACGATGCGCAGCACGGGCGCGGGCGGGATGGCGGCGGCGGGTGCTTTCGGAGCCAGGGGGCTGAGCAGGTACAGCAGGTACAGCTTGGCCTGGTCGATTTCGGTGAGTGCTGGCATTATGTGCAAAAAACAAGGGAAAACAGCCGATATGGCTGGCCGCGAGGTAGCGGTTGGGTTGAGGCAGTACGTAATTGGCCGCCGCCGGGCCACGGCGGGTTATCTTTGGTTTTGATGGAACCGCCCGAATTACAGCCGCGACGGTATACCACCGACGAATATTTTGCCCTGGAAGCTCGAAGCGAACTACGCCACGAGTTTTTTGCGGGCGAGGTGTTTGCGACGGCGGGCGAGAGCATCGCCCGCAATACCAGCGCCCAAAACTTTGTACTGGCGCTACGCCCGGCCCTGCGCGGCAAGCGCTGCCAGGTAATAATGGAAACCGTGCAGCTGGCCGTGGAGGCCAACCGCCACTACACCTACCCCGACATTGTGGTGAGCTGCGACCCGCAGGACCAGCACGAGCGCCGGCGGCTGCACCACCCGGTGCTCATCGTGGAGGTGCTTCCGCCTACGACCGAAGCCTACGACCGGGGCCTGAAATTTAACCAGTACAAGAAGCTGCCCTCGCTGCGCCATTACCTGTTGGTGTCGCAAAAACCTTGGCTGGTGGTGTGGTACCAGCTGGGCGAGCGCGGCATCTGGGGCCACACCGCCCTGGCCGAAGCCGCCGATGCCGTCGTTATCCCCGAGCTGGGCCTGACGCTGCCGCTGGTGCAGATTTACGAGGAAGCGGGCGTGGTGCCGATGGCGGCGGGGTTTGCGGCGGAGGGAGCGGAATAGTCAGTAGCGCGAACTTTGTAGTTCGCATCCCGGCACGTCAATCGTTGTTTCGGCGCGGAAACGCGAACTACAAAGTGCGCGCTACTGCCCCTACCGGTAGCCCGCGGCCTGCAACGCAAACAATTCCGCATAGCGCCCGCCCTTCGCCAGCAGCTCCTCGTGCGAGCCAATTTCCACGAACTGGCCGTTCTCGATGACCAGAATACGGTCGGCCATGCGGACGGTGCTGAAGCGGTGGCTGATGAGGACGGCGGTTTTGCCCTGGGTGAGCTCCTTGAAGCGCTGGAAGACTTCGTATTCGGCGCGGGCATCCAGTGCGGCCGTGGGCTCGTCGAGGATGAGCAGTTGGGCGTCGCGCATGTAGGCGCGGCCGAGGGCGATTTTCTGCCACTCGCCGCCGCTCAGGTCCACGCCGCCGTTGAAGCGGCGGCCAATCATCTGGTCGTAGCCGCCGGGCAGCTTGGCGATGACGGTATCGGCGAGGCTCTGGTGGGCGGCGGTTTCGATGCGGGGCTGGTTGTCGCGCTCCTCGATGCGGCCCACGGCCAGGTTCTGGCCGGCGGGCAGCTGGAAGCGCACGAAATCCTGGAAAATCACGCCGATTTCCTGGCGCAGCTCGGCGGGGTCGTACTCGCGCAGGTCGTGGCCGTCGAGCAGGATGCGGCCCTCGTTGGGGTCGTAGAGGCGGGCCAGGAGCTTGACGAGGGTAGTTTTGCCCGCGCCGTTTTCGCCCACCAGGGCTAGCTTTTCGCCGGCCTGCAGCGTGAAGCTTAGGTTGCGAATGGCCCATTTTGTACCATTCTTGTACTGGAACCCGACGTTTTCAAACTCAAAACCCTGCTGAATGGGCCGGGGGAAGGGCCGGGCCGTTTCGCCAGTGGCGGGCTGCCGCACGATGCGCGGCCGCAGCGCAAAGAAGTCGAAAAAATCCTGGAGATACAAGGCCCCGTCGGCCACGGAGCTGAAGCGGCTGAGGATGCCTTCGAGCAGGCCCCGCAGCCGGGCAAAGGAGCCGGCCAGGAAGGTAAGCTGGCCCAGCGAGATACCGCCAGCCACGGTGCGGGCGATGATGTAGACGTAGGCCCCGTAGTAGCCGGCCGCGCCCACGCCGGCGAACAGCGCGCCCCAGCCGGCGCGGCGTAGCACGAGGGATTTGTTCTGGCGGTAGAAGTCGTCGGACAGCTCGCGGAAGCGGGTTATCAGGAAATCGGAGAGGCCGAAAATCTTGACTTCCTTGGCCGTTTCGTCGCTGGCCCCGGTCTGGCGGAGGTAGTCGAGCTCGCGGCGCTCGGGCGTCCAGGAGTGCGAGAGGGAATAGCTGCGCTCGTTGAAGTGCGACTCGCCGAGGAAGGCGGGCACCACGGCCAGCAGCAGCAGCCCCAGCAGCCACGGCTGGAAGGCCACCAGCCCGCCGGCCAGCAGCACCAGCGTCACGGCATCCTGGCCCTGGGCCAGCACCTGGCTCATGAGCACGGTGCGCGAGAGGGTTTGGCGGCGGGCGCGCTCCAGCTTGTCGTAGAAAGTGCTGTCTTCGAACTGGTCGAGGTCGAGCTCGGCGGCGTGCTCCATGAGGCGGATGGACGACTGGTTGGCAAACAGGTCGCCGAGCAGCGAGTCGAGCAGGGCCACGCCGCGCCCCATCGCATCGGCCAGCAGCACGAGGCCGAACTCCAGCGCCACCAGCGTGAGCACGGGCTTGAGCACGCGCTCGGGGGCGGGCAGCCGGGTGAGCTGCACCACGGCATCAATGATGAGCTTGCCCACATAGAGCGTGGCCAGCGGCAGAAACGCCCGCACGAGGCGCAGGGCCATGTTGGCCAGGGCCAGGCCGGGGCTGGTGTGCCAGATGAGCTTCAGAAACGCCGGCAGATGGCGCAGGGCCGATACCCGCTCGCGCACGCTCACGGCGGGCTTTTCGGGGCCGCGCGAGGCGTTGGGGTTCTTGGCGGAAATGGATTTCAGGAATTCAAACATGGCCCGGGCTGGGGCAAGCTTGGGGCCGGGTTTGGCGGGCGGCCGTTTTGGCAGCATGTAGCGCGGACTTTGTAGTCCGCGTCCCCGCGCCGTTGAAGTCGTTCGGGTTTTCGTTGGGGACACGGACTACAAAGTCCGCGCTACGGCCAAGGGTCTGCTTACACACGCCACGCGCCCGCTTACACACGTCCCGGGCCTGCTTACACACGCCACGGGTCGGCTTGCACGCGTCTCGGAGCTGCTTACATACGCCACGCGCCCTCTTACACCCGTCTCAGGGCCACTTGCACGCGCCACCGGCCGGCTTGCACGTGCTTAGCCCCCGCTGACACGCGCTTAGCGACTGCTTACCTCTTTTTTTAACTCAGAAACGCCATCTATTGCTAATAAACGAGGTTGCGGCAAAGCAAAAGCCTGATAGACGCTGATATAATGCAATGCTGTGGCAGATAACGCGTAGCTTTCTGCTTCACCATTCCCAACCCAACTACCTTTCCTATGGATACCCGAGCAACCTCCATCCTCGACAGCGGCCAGCGCGTGGGCCTGGCCGTGGCCCCTTACCAGGCCGAGTTGAACGACTTCCCGCCCCTGCTGGCGGCGAATACCGACCGGGCCGAGCTGATAACGGCCATTGAAGCCCAGCAAAGCACGCAGGACACCCGCACGATGGACAGCACGACCGACAAGGAAACGGCCCGCGAAACGATGGCGCTGGCCACGGCCACGCTGTCGGCCCGCGCCGTGGGCTATGCGCTGGCCACCGGGCAGCTGGGGCTGAAACAGGCCTTCACGCTCTCCTACGCCGATGTGCGCTACGGCGAGGCGACCGAAGACGTGAACCACGTGCGCGACCTGGTGCAGGCCGTGCTGGCGCTGCCCGCCCAGGTGCGCAAAGACTACCGCCTGACCGAGGCCGTGATTCAGGCGCCAGCCGAGGCGGCCGATGCCTTCGAGGCGGCCGCCGATGTGCAAACCGACGCCAAGGCCGCGCCGCGCCTGGCCACGCTGGCGCTGCCGGAGCTGCTGCGCCGCCTCAGCGCTGCCCTGCGCCTGATGGAAACGCTGCTGAAAGGCCAGCGCACCGATGCGGACCCGAAATTTAAGTGGGCCGAGCTGTACGCGGCTTTTGCGGAGGCCAATAAGCGCCGGGGCCTGCCCGCCCGCGCCCGCAAGGCGGCCGGCGGCATCCGCATCGTGCGGACGCTGCCGGTTACTTCGGCCTCGGGCATGGCGCTGCGGCTAGCCAATACCAACTACGGCCCGGCCTACACGCTGACGGTGGAAAACCGCGCGCCTGTGCCCCTGCTGCTCTGGATGGCCCAGAAGGACGGGGCCAAAACCACGCCCCTCCCCTGCCCCGCCGGCCAAGTGACGGTGCTGACGCGCGACAAGCTGGGGCCGGACACGGCCCGCTACCTGATGGGCGAGTTTCAGGGTTCGGCCGGGGGCAGCGCCACGGTGGTGGTGCGGCGGGTGGTGTGAGGGGAGATTTGGCGATTTAACGCCGGATAAGAGCAGCAGAACGGCCCGGGAAACTTGCGTTTCCGGGCCGTTCTGGTCTTTGATAGAACCTTCCAGCATACGAGCGTATTTTGGCGACCCCGGAGTTTACGAAACTCATCCCCTTTGGGTATTTCGTAAACTTTGATTCGTAGACGGGTTTCTTAAACTCGCATGGCCCGGCAGCGGCTCACTGGCACTTGGTGCCGAGCTGCTGCTGGTCGTTCATTAAAAGGAGGGTATCTGCAAATTGACGGTAGGAGAAAAGTCGACTTTCCAGACATCCAATTCATAGAGCTGGCCGTGTTGGTCCACGAGTAACGTGACCAACACTGGCATCCCGTCTTCGTCTTTCAGCCACACCTCGGCCACGTCGTCGCCAAAACGGTGTTCTGCTTTTAAGCCGGGCGGGTAGAACTGCACGCTCCCCATGCCCCCGTCGTCCATTTCCGTCACCCGCTGCTCGGATAAGCAGGGCAATAACCGGTCAGCATAAGACGTGTCCGTGAGGAGTAACGTGACTAAAAAATGCTCTTTCGCGGTAAGGGTACGTGACATGTTCAGCGAAACGGTGGCAAGGTAAACGCGGCAATTCAGTTGAAGGAGCTTTTAACTTGCTCCCAATTTATATCAGGAGGTCGAAGCCCCTTTTCACTTGTCTCCGCTTATGACTTCCAAAACCTACTTTCTCATTGGTAGCATCTTCCTGGGCCTGTACGTCCTCACCACCTTCGTCGTAGTGGTCGGATTGCCGGAATGGGCGCACCAAGTATGCACCGTTGTGTTTGCCGGGGCATTTTGCTTGGGAGCTAAAAAGAAGAAGCAAGAAAATGTGCTCAAGTGAAAGCCGTTTACCAAAACGGTAGTTTTCCTGGAAGGTAAAGACGTTTAAATTACTCCCCGAAAAAAGGCTCCCGCTGGCCCGCGCCTGCGATAGGTCACCATTCATCCAGTGCGCTGTTTTCCAGCCGCCCCAGTCCCACCAGCGGCGGGGGCTTCTTTGTGTCACGGCCCACCGGCAACCCACCAGCCCAACTAAAACGGTGCCGGCAAATAGGGCCATGCGAAATAGAGAATCGCCCCTTGCAGCAGCGTCAGCGCCAGGGTAACGCCCCAGAAAGCGGCTTTGCGGTTTTTGTGGTGCAGCAGAAATATTGCGGCCCACGCGCCGGGGGCCGCGCCCGGCAGCGTGGCGAGGTGTAGCGTTTTTTCGGCAATGCGCCGCTGGCCGCGTTGGGCTTTGCGCTTATCGAGGGCGAAGAGCAGGAAACACAGCAGATTGAAAAACAACAGGCAGCTCAGGAGAATGGTCATGGGGCGGGCGGCGGGCCTGGCGGCTTAGGCAGGGCGGGGCGGGGTTTTGGCCGGGGTGGTCGCGGCCCTAGTCGGCACCGGTTGGGCGGGTGCAGGCACGGGCGAGGAAAACGGCATGCCTGCGGTTTGGCCGCTGCAGCCGGCCCCGGCGGGGCCGCAAGTTATGGCGCTGCGCTCAGCAAAAAGGGGGGGGGTATCTTCCAGCAGCTCCAGCCTCGCCAGCGGCTGGGGCCGCTGCGTGGCCCGGCCCGCCGGGAACCGCTGCCGCGCGCCCATTCCCAGCCCAGGCCGCAACCGCCCGGCATTCCTACCGACCTTTGCGGCACCCATGCCCGCAACTGTTGCTCCCGCTTCCCGCCCCTACACCCTCGGCTTCTGGCTGATGTGCTTGTCGTCGTTTCTGTTTTTTCTCAGCTTCAACCTGCTGCTGCCCGAGCTGCCCGACCACCTCACCCGGCTGGGCGGGGGCGAGTACAAGGGCTTTATCATTGCCCTGTTTACGCTTACGGCGGCTATTTCGCGGCCGTTTTCGGGCAAGCTGGCCGATACCGTGGGGCGCATTCCGGTCATGATATTCGGGTCGCTGGTGTGTTTTGTGTGCGGCTTCGTGTACCCGTGGGCCCTCACGGTGACGGGGTTTCTGGGGCTGCGGCTACTGCACGGCTTCAGCACCGGCTTCAAGCCCACGGGCACGGCCGCCTTCATTGCCGACATTGTGCCCGTGGCCCGGCGCGGCGAGGCCATGGGCCTGCTCGGCGTAACGGGCAGCCTGGGCATGGCGGCCGGGCCAGCCCTGGGCTCGTGGCTGGCCACGCACTTCTCGCTGAACGTGATGTTTTACTGCTCCAGCGGCGCGGCCCTGCTCTCGCTGCTGGTGCAGGGCACCCTCACCGAAACCCTGGCTCCGGCCCAGCGGCAGCGCTTTAGCTGGGGCCTGCTGAAGCTGAACTGGAGCGAGGTACTGGAGCCCAAGGTGCTGCCGGCAGCCCTCACCACGCTGCTGTGCCTGTTTCCGTTCGGGGCGGTGCTCACCGTGATACCCGACCAGAGCCGCCTGCTGGGCCTCACGGGCCCGAGCAAGGGCTGGTTTTATTTGTGCTACACGGTGGCTTCGCTGGCCGTGCGGCTGGTGGCGGGCAAATCGTCGGATACCTACGGGCGGGTGCGGGTGCTGCGCTGGTCGTCGGCCATGCTGGCGCTGGGCCTGGCCATCCTGGTGCTCACGCCCTCGGTGCCGGTGTTTCTGTTCGGGGCCATTGTTTTTGGGCTGGGCACGGGCCTGAACTCGCCCACCCTCTACGCCTGGACCATCGACCTGAGCGACGAGCAGCGGCGCGGCCGGGCCGTGGCCACCATGTACATCGCCCTCGAAGCCGGCATCGGGCTGGGCGCGCTGGCCGCGGGCTGGATTTTCAGCAACCAGGCCACCCACCTGCCCTACGTGCACGGCCTGAGCTTGCTGTGCGTGCTGGCCGCGCTGGCCTACCTGCTGCGCCTGCCCACCGACCGCCCCACCGGCCACCAGCCCGCCACCGATGCGGCCCCCGAGCCGCTGGCCGAGGAAGTGGTGTAGCGGCGAACCGGGCAGCGCTGCTGGCCCGCGCCCGGCTGTGCGGGCGCTGTCGCCACCCAAAACCTGCTGGCGGCCCCAGGGTGAAGCCGGCCTGAAATCTCCCCATATTTTGGTATGTTTAAGGTTCCAAATATTGTCTGTCCCATTCTTTTATGCGGTTATGCTATTGGCGACGCGTGGCGTGGCCGGCTCTTTTTGCGGTCCTCGTAGGCGCCGCGCCGGCGAAGGCTCAGTCCGCGCCCAAATTTCCGGCCGACCCGGTCAGATTCGGGCAGCTCGATAGCCAGGACCTGACGCCCGCGCCTTTTGCGGCCGACAGCGCCGCCGCCGCCGTGGTGCTCTGCGACTACGGCCGCTCGCAGCTGAAAGGCCACGGCACTGGCTTCCAGGTCGTGTTCGAGCGGATTACGCGCATCAAAATCCTGAAAAAAGCGGGCTTCGCGGAGGCGACGGTGGAAATCCCGCTCTACCACCGCGCCGAGAATTCGGAGAAGCTAACCAACCTGCGCGGCTGCACCTACAACCTGGTGGATGGCAAGCCGGAGAAAACCCGCCTCGAACCCACTGGCGTATTTCTGGAAAAGCGCACGCCGAACGTGAACGTGCAGAAATTTACCCTGCCCAATGTGCGCGAGGGCTCGGTGGTGGAATTCGCCTACACCCTCACGTCGGACTACCTCTTCAACTTCCAGGACTGGACGTTTCAGCGGGCCATTCCGGTGCGTTGGAGCGAGTACCGGGTGAGTATTCCGGTGTTTTACAAGTACAACATCATTTCCCAGACCAGCCGGCCCTTCGATGTGCAGGAGGCCCGCGTGGGCGCGACTACGATGACGCTGGACCACACGGTGGGCGACGGCGGCGGGCTGTCGGCGGGCATGGTAACGGGCATGCTGAACCTGATGGCCCCCACCGAGGAGCACCGCTGGGTGCTGAAACAGCTGCCCGGCCTCCGGCCCGAGCCCTACATGACCACGCTGGCCGATTACGCGGCCCACCTCGACTTTGAGCTGGCCGGCGAGCAGTGGCCCGACCAGCCCTACCACGACCTGACCGGGACCTGGGAAAAAATAAACGCCCGGCTGCTGAACGACGAAGACTTTGGCGGCCGCCTCGACCACGCCGGTTTTCTGAAGGAGCAGGCCGGGGCGCTGGCCGCCCAGTTTCCGGCCGTGCCCGCCCGCGCCGCCGCCGTGCGCGCCCTGGTGATGGCCGCCGTGCGCTACGACGGCACCAACCGCTACTTTGCCCCCGAGCCCCTGCGCAAGGCCTTGGATGCCCACCGCGGCTCGGCCGCCGACGTGAACCTGCTGCTGATTGCGGCCCTGCGCCAGGCCGGCCTCACGGCCCACCCGCTGCTGCTGAGCACCCGCGGCCACGGGGCCATCAACCCGGATTTTCCGCTGCTCGAATACTTCAACTACGTGGCGGCCGTGGTGGTGCTGCCCGACGGCCACGACCTGCTGCTCGACGCCACCGACCCGCTGCTGCCCTGTGGCCTGCTGCCCGGGCGCTGCCTCAACCGCGTGGGGCGCGTGGTGGGGGCCACGCCCGCCACCAGCCGCTGGGTCGACCTCACGCCCACCCAGCGCCGCGTGCGCTACCAGCAGGTGAGCCTGGCCCTCGATGCGCAGGGCGGCCTGCGGGGTAAAGTGCATGCCGAGCACGGGGGCTACGCCGCCGCCGAGGAGCGCGAGCGCCTGGCCGACCTGGGCGAACAGAAATACCTGGCCGCCGTGGGCCAGCGCCACGAGGCTTTCACCCTGGCCAAGCCCACCCTGGCGCATACCGACGACGTGGACCACCCTCTGGCCCTGGACTACGAGTTTCGCCAGCCCGGCGAGGGCGCCGCGGGCACTACCTTATAC
>JALYUH010000304.1 GCA_030853985.1 Bacteroidota bacterium
GGTCGACAACTTCGCGCTGGCCAACGGCGTGGTCTGGAAAGGCAACACGCTGTACGTAACCGACAGCCAGTGGGACCTGCCCGACAACGACAAAGGCAGCGCTATCATGCGGTTTTCGCTGGCCGAGCTGAGCCGGGGCACCGTCCACCTCAAACCCAAAACCAAGGACCCGCATGTGCTGGCCATGTTCTCGACTATGGTGAACGAAACTGGCGTCGACAACGGGGCCGACGGCATCGACTACGATAGCCAAGGCAACCTCTACACCGGCTCGTTCGGCGATGGCAAGCTGTATAAAGTAACGTTGAAGCCCGATGGCGGCCTCGCTAAACAGGAAACCCTGACGCTGAGCGGCAAGCCGATTCCGTGCGTGGACGGCCTCGTCATCGACCGCGCCACGGATAAGATGTACCTGTGCAACTCGCGCGAGAATTCCATTGAAGTCGTGGACCTGCGCAACGGCAACAAGGTGACGACCCTGGCCCAAAACCCCGATACCGACGGCACCGGCGGCCGGCTCGACCAGCCCGCCGAAGTGCTGCTGAAGGGCCAGCGCCTCTACATCTCCGATTTCGACCACCCGGTGAAGCACTTCGCCAACACGAAATCGGACGCGCCGCATACCATGTCGGTGATTGACTTGCAGTAGCCCGGGCGCGTGGGTAATTGCCCCACGGCCCGGTGGCGTCTGGCGCTTGCTGCTGGCGTCGGGTTTTAGCCCACAAGGCCCGTGGGACTATGCCAGCGCGCCTTTGCTATTTCCGGCTGGGCGCTGGGGAGGGCCGGAAAATAAATCTGTTGACGGCCGGCTTGGTAATCGGGAGCCCTGTATTTTACTTGCGGGGCCTTTCCCATTTTCAGTCGAGTATTGATGTTCTCATTTCTTGAAAAGCTGCGTCATCCCAACTATAAGCACCTCAACACCCTTGCTTATGGCGTTTCGGAGCCCGACGACTACAACACCTGGGCCAAGCCCCGAACCCTGACGCCCGGCCAGCGCCGGGCAATTGCCACGGGCGAAATCTTGTTTTATAACGGCGATGACCCCATGAAGCAGCTGCTGCCCATGAAGGCCAAAAGCATCCCCAAGCACCGCGACATGCTGCGGGAGTGGTGGAAGATTGAAACTCCGGCCGATGCCTTGGCCCGCCTCGATGCGCTGCACCTGGTGGGGCACCGCAGCTACCGGCAGCCCGAGCTGGTGCAGAATGAGCACGAGTGGCGGCCGCTGTTCGACCGCAGCGATTTCCTGCGGGACCGCCCGGTGCAGTCGGTCGCCGGCTGGGATTTTGCCCGTATCACTAACCTGGCTTACTGGACCTATCAAATCGGACTCATTGATTTTGACACCGCCTGCCACTATTTCGACCTGAGTACCCGTCTGACCCTCAAGCGCTTTAATTCGTGGGATGAGCTGGCGACAAGCTTTCTGGCCGGGCGCATGATGTGGAACCCGGACATGATGGAAAGCCACCAGATAATGGGGGGCATCGCCAACTATTTGCTCCAGTCGCCCCACAACGTTTGGCAGGAATGCCTCTGGGATGATTATGCCGGCTTGTAGAGACTTCGGCCTTGGCGTAGCCGCCGCCCATCCCGTGCTAGCTTTGATAATCTGAACCGCGTTATTATTCTTTTTTTTGATGCTAAAACAACTTGCCCGTCGGGCCGCCCTGGCCAGCTCCCTCGCGCTGCTGGCCACCGCCGCCCAAGCCCAAAATGCCGGCACCCAATGGACCAAAGATGGCTACGGCTACCTGGAAGTGCGCCGCGATTCGGTAGTGCAGCTCGACATTCGCCAGCCCGGCCAGGCGCGCACGCTACTCAGCAAACGCCAGCTCACGCCGGCCGGCCAGACGGCCCCGCTCGGCGTGCGCCGGGTGGCGCTGTCGGAGGATGGTCGGCTTATGCTATTGAATACCAACACGAAAAAAGTGTGGCGCTACGATACGCGCGGCGACTACTGGGTGTACGACACCGGCAGCAAGCAGCTCACGCAGCTGGGTAAGGGCCGGCCCGAGTCGTCGCTGATGTTTGCTAAGTTCTCGCCCGATGCGAGCAAAGTGGCCTACGTGAGCGGCCACAACCTGTTCGTGGAAAACCTGGCCGACCACGCCATCACCCAGCTCACCACCGACGGCACCGACAAGCTCATAAACGGTACCTTCGATTGGGTGTACGAGGAGGAGCTGAACTGCCGCGACGGCTTCCGCTGGAGCCCCGACGGCCAGCGCTTGGCGTATTGGCAGCTCGATGCCAACAAGACGCGCAACTACCTGATGCTGAACACCACCGACCAGCTCTATCCCTTCACGGTGCCGGTGGAGTACCCCGTGGTGGGTGAAGACCCCAGCCGCTGCCGCGTGGGCGTGGTGGCCGTGGCCGGCGGCGCTACCAAGTGGATGGACGTGCCCGGCGATGCCGTGCAGCACTACCTGCCGCGCATGGAGTGGGCCGACAACAGCACCCTGATACTACAGCAGCTGAACCGCCGCCAAAACGAAAGCAACCTGATTCTGGCCACCGCCGCAACCGGCGCGGCGCGGTCCATCTACCACGAAACCGACAAGGCTTTCATCGAGGCCAAAGACGAAGCCGTGGGCTGGGACTGGCTGAAAGACGGCAAAAGCTTCGTGTGGGCCAGCGAAAAAGACGGCTGGCGGCACCTCTACCAGATTGACCGCAGCGGCAAGGAGAAGCTCCTCACGCCTGGCAACTACGACGTTATCAGCGTGGAAAGCATTTCGGAGGCCACCGGCACCATCTACTTCCTGGCCTCGCCCACCAACGCCACCCAGCGCTACCTCTACAAAGTGCCGCTGAAAGGTGGCAAGGCTGTGCGCGTAACCCCCGCCAGTCTCAGCGGCACCAACACCTACGAGGTATCGCCCAACGGCCAGGTGGCGCTGCACCGCTACGGCAGCGCCAGCAGCTACCCGGTGGCCGATGTGGTGGCCCTGCCCGCCCACTCGCGTCTGAGCGGCGGCGACATGCCCGAGCAGGCCAAAAAGATGAAGCTGCCCAAAGTCGAGTTTTTTCAGGTGAAAACCGCCGACAACGTGACGCTGGACGGCTGGCTGGTGAAGCCCACCAACTTCGACCCCGCCAAGAAATACCCCATCGTGTTCATGGTCTACGGCGAGCCGGCCAGCCAGACGGTGACCGACAACTTCGGCACGGGCTTCAACCGCCTCTACCAGGGCAGCATGGCCGACGATGGCTACATCTACGCCTCCATCGAGAACCGGGGTGCGCCGGCCCCGCGCGGCCGCGAGTTCCGCAAATCCATCTACCACAACATCGGCAGCCTCAACATCCGCGACCAGGCGATGGGGGCCACGGAGGTCCTCAAAAACAGCTGGGTCGATACCAGCCGGGTAGCGGTGTGGGGCTGGAGCGGCGGCGGCTCCTCCACGCTCAGCCTGCTGTTCCAATACCCGAAGATTTACAAAACCGGCATCTCCATCGCCGCCGTCGACAATCAGCTCAACTACGACAACATCTACCAGGAGCGCTACATGGGCCTGCTGCCCGAAGACAAGCACTTTTTCGTGGACAATTCCCCACTGGCCCACGCCAAAAACCTACGTGGCAACCTGCTTCTCATCCACGGCACCGGCGACGACAACGTGCACTACAACAACGCCGAGCAGATGATAAACGAGCTGGTTAAAAACGGCAAAACCTTCCAGCTCATGGCCTATCCCAACCGCACCCACGGCATCTACGAGGGCGAGGGGACGAGCAAGCACCTAGCCGCTACTTATACGAAGTTTCTGAAGGAGAACTGCCCGCCCGGCGGGCGGTAGGAGTCACCTCAACCCGGCCCCGTTTCGCTTGATGCGCGAAGCCTACGGAGAGGGAAGCCGGATAATGACAAACGAAAAATCCCGGCTTATTTAAGAGTCGGGATTTTCGTTGTCTTATAATCTGTATTCAGCGCCGCCGTGGCTCCCCTCTCCGCCGGAGAGGGGCCTGCCCCGCAGAGGTCTCGTGAGGTGACTTGGCCGGACTTAATCCTGCAATTCCCAAGCCGTCCGATACCCCCCAATCCCCTCTACGTACTCAATCAGCGCCTTGAAAAAAGGGTTCGCACTCAAGGTCGAAGAATCACCCACGAGCAATAGCTTCTTCCGTGCCCGGGTCATGCCTACGTTCATGCGGCGGATGTCACTTAGGAAGCCAATTTCGCCGTGGTTATTGCTGCGGGTGAGGGTGATGGCGATGATGTCGCGCTCCTGGCCCTGGAACGAATCGACGGTGCCCACGCTGAGCTGGCGGTGCAGCATAAAGCCGCTGAGCTCGTCGTTTTCCTCAATGGCATCCTTCAAATAGTTGATTTGGGCGCGGTAGGGGGCAATAACGCCGATGCTGAGCGGGTCGGTTTCGTGGTCGGCGGGGTCGTAGGGTTCAAGCAGCTGGGCGAGGCGCTTGAGGAGCAGGTCGGCTTCTTCGGGGTTGGCGGTGGAGCGGCTTTCGGGGATGGTGATTTCCTGGAAGCCGAAGCCGGCCGTGTCCAGGAATTCCACGGGCAGGTCGGGGGCGAAGCGCAGGTCGTAGGCATCGAGGCCGGCGTGGGCCACGGTTTCGTAGGCCACCAGCTGGCCATCGTAGAACTGGTCGGAGCTGAACTGCATGATTTGCTCGTGCATGCGGTACTGCACCGTAAGCATGCGGGCCGTGGCGGGCTGGCGCTTGATGGCCTTCTCGAACAGCGTTTCGCGCAGGGCACCGGCCTTGTCGCTCTTCACGGTGGGCGGCAGCTGGTGGTGGTCGCCGGCCAGAATCACGCGCTGGCCCTTGGATATCGGAATCCAGCAGCCCGGCTCCAACGCCTGGGCGGCTTCGTCGATAAACACTGTCTCATACGTCAGGTGGCGGATATTGCGGTTGCTGGCCCCCACCAGCGTGCACGTTATCACCTGCACCGATTCCAGCAAATCCTCCGTAATGTAGCGCTCCAAATCGTCGGCCTGCTGGAACAGCATGCGCGCTTCCTCCTTTAGCATCCGGCGCTGCTGCTGCTCCTCATAGCCAAAGTTGCGCACATGTTTGCTGGCGGTTTCGCGGTACTGGTCGGCGGTCTGGCGCATCGAGCGCATCTCGTTGTAGCTCTTGTGGTTCATCACCTGGGCATCCAGCGTGTGCTCCAAGAGCAAGTCGGAAACCCGGGAGGGGTTGCCCATCCGAATGACGTTTACGCCGCGCTCGGCCAGCTTTTCGGTCAGCAAATCGACGGCCGTGTTGCTGGGCGCGCACACCAGCACGCGCCGCTCGCGCCGGATGGTTTCCAGAATGGCCTGCACAAGCGTAGTAGTTTTGCCGGTGCCGGGCGGGCCGTGGATAATGGCCACATCCTTGGCCGCCAGCACGTGCCGCACGGCCGCCAGCTGCGACTCGTTCAGCGGGCTGGGGTAGAACAGGTCGGTGGCTTTTTCCTCGCGGAACCGGGCTTCCTTGGCCCCCAGCAGGATGTCGCGCAGGTCGGCCAGGCGGTCGCCGTACGCGCCCATTACTTTGCCCAGGGCGTAATCCATCTCGCGGTAGCTCACCTCATCAAACGTGAGGTCGATGCCCATTTTATTGCCCTCGGTCACCCAATCGGGCAGGTCTTCCTTGGTGGTGGCCAGCCGCAGCTTGTTGCGCCGCACGCTGATGATGACGCCGTTGAGCGTGGGCCGGTCGGTGGCCGAGCGGCCGGGCACGTTTCCGAACAGCGCGGCATTCTTGCCCACCTGAAATAGGTGCAAACCGACCTGTCCGGCGGGCCGCTCCAACTCCAGCACCACCTTGCCGCCGAAGCCAATGTCTTCCTGCGTGATGGTGACGGGGTACCAGGTGAGGCCGCGCTGCTGGCGCTCGGCGATGCTGGCCTTGGCGTTTTTGAGCTTGAACTGGACCAGGTCTTCCTGCTGCTCCAGCTTCATGAGGGCCTGCACCTGGCGCAGCTCTTTTTCGATGGCGTAGGGGTCGATGGGGGCGAAAGGGGGGGTGGTATCGGACAAAAGAATGCGGGTTGGGTTCGTTCGTGCAAGTACGAACAATCAATAACGAGTGATGATTTAATTAGTAGACTTGTTCTTCAATAAGAAATCGGTGGTTTTCCAGACGGTATTTGAAGCCAGAAGCTTCTGCTCCTCAAAGAATC
Organism: Bacteroidota bacterium; assembly: GCA_030853985.1. Classification (GTDB taxonomy): domain Bacteria; phylum Bacteroidota; class Bacteroidia; order Cytophagales; family Hymenobacteraceae; genus Hymenobacter. The sequence goes on from JALYUH010000304.1 coordinate 6,149, forward strand.
AGCAGATACCTGCTTCGCCAGGTAAAAGAGTCCGTCCGATTGCTAGTATCAGCGGAAGTTCTCAGGCATTTCTTATTCGGGAACAAGGCTAGTGCCTACTGCCAGTGCGGCAGCGTTTGGCAGAGCGTTTCGGCAAAGTTCTGGGTTAGCTCGGGGGCAGATGAATTGGCCTGATGCTCTTTAATTAAACGAATAGTAGCTAGGCTATAACAGTTTTTCACGCGAAGGTTTCCGAGTGAATTGGCGTTGATAATGGCTTTAATAAGTCGGTTTGACTTACGATGATGCCCAACAACAACTACTCTGTCACATGTGCCCGGAAACCAGTCGATGATACAAACTTTAGCCCCCGGACGAAAATGCTTGGTGCCAGTGCGTGTTTCTGCGCCATCAGGTCCGAATGGCCGTTCGGCAGTGATATTACCGATAGCCGTACAAAAAAGTGCTTGGCCATTTTCAGGTTCCATAGTTATCCATCGCTTCCTAAGCCGCGGCCAGCAGCACTTCGGCCGATATGCCAAGGAGGTGCTTTGAGATTTGTTTTGAGGTAAGGTAAACTTTAGGATAAAGGTAGGGAAGGCGACCTTTCCGGATGGGGAAACTCGGAGCTTGATTGAGGTTGCAAAATGCCCATTTGCAAGGGCGTCCGGCAGCCCAGACCTGGCCAAAAAGCCTTTGGCTGCGTAGTTAGGGTACCACAATACCCCGCCTGGCGCTCGTGCAACGGCCGACCAGCTGCCGTTTCCTGCCAGTTGATTAGTGCCCAAACCGGTTTGAGGCAGTAGTAGCTTATCCCTTGTTTATGAATGAATTAATTGAAATACGCCACCTCCTCAAATCCGACTTTGAAGCCCTGAAAGCGGCCATGCTGCTGGCCTACCCGCACATGCAGAGCTACTGGCGGCGCGAGCAGGTGGAACTGCTGGTCGACCTATTTCCCGAAGGCCAATTTGTGCTGACGGTGAACGACGAGATTGTGGCCGCCGCCCTGGCCCTGATTGTGACGCACGACCAGTTCGGGGCCGTCCACACGTTTCAGGATGTGACCGGCGACTACACCTTCAGCACCCACAGTGCCACCGGCGACACCCTCTACGGCATCGAGGTATTTGTGGTGCCGGCCATGCGCGGCCGCCGGCTGGCCCGCCGCCTCTACGATGCCCGTAAGGAGCTTTGCGAGCGGCTCAACCTGCGCGCCATTGCCTTCGGGGCGCGCATTCCGGGCTACCACGAACACATGGCTACGCTCACGCCCAAGCAGTACGTGCAGAAGGTGAAGGAGCGCGAAATCGTGGACCCTTCGCTGAACTTCCAGCTAGCCAACGACTTCCACCCCGTGCGGGTGCTCAAGGGCTACCTGCCCGGCGATGCCGCCTCGGGCGACTACGCCCTGCTTATGGAGTGGGATAACATGCTGTACGACACCAGCCCGGTGCAGGCCGTGGCCCAGAAAACCCAGGTGCGCCTGGGCTTGGTGCAGTGGCAGATGCGCCTCTACGATGGCCTCGACGACATGTTCCAGCAAGTCGAATACTTCGTGGATGCGCTGGCGGCCTACCGCGCCGATTTTGCCCTGTTCCCCGAGCTCTTCCACGGCCCACTGATGGCCGAAGCCAACGAGCTGTCGGAAATCGACGCTATTCGCAAGCTGAGCCGCTTTTCCGAAGAAATTCTGGCGCGTTTCACCCGGCTGGCCGTAAAGTATCACATCAACATCATCACCGGCTCGATGCCCGAGGTGGCCGCCGACGGCAAGCTGATGAACGTGGGCTACCTCTGCCGCCGCAACGGCTCGACGGAGCGCTACGAGAAAATCCACGTGACGCCCAACGAGGCCAAATACTGGGCCCTCACCGGCGGCAAGCGCCTGCAAACCTTCGACACCGACTGCGGCCCCATCGGTGTGCTGATTTGCTACGACTCCGAGTTTCCGGAGCTGGCCCGCCTGCTGGCCGACCAGGGTATGAACATCCTGTTTATCCCGTTCCTGACCGATACGCAGACGGCCTACTCGCGGGTGCGGCACTGCGCCCAGGCCCGCGCCATCGAAAACGAGTGCTACGTGGCCATGGCCGGCTCGGTGGGCAACCTGCCGCGCGTCAAAAACATGGATATTCAGTACGCGCAGTCGGCCGTGCTCACGCCCTGCGACTTCGCCTTCCCCAACACCGGCGTGAAAAGCGAAGCCACGCCCAACACCGAAATGATTCTGGTGACCGACGTGGACCTGAGCATTCTCGACAAGCTGCGCCACAGCGGCAGCGTGCAAAACCTGCGTAACCGCCGCCACGACATCTACTCCCTGAGTGCCGCCGAGCTCATGCCCAAGCACTGATTGGCTGGGGCGCATTGTGTGCGCTGGCCATTTCTAGCCCGAAAAGCCATTTTCCGGCTCACTTGCCGCAAG
>JALYUH010000348.1 GCA_030853985.1 Bacteroidota bacterium
GCTGTGAGTTCATCGCCACGGGCCACTACGCCAACATCCGCAAAGATGCCGAAACCGGCCGCTTTGTCGTGAGCAAAGGGCTGGACGAAAACAAAGACCAGAGTTACGCCCTCTGGGGCGTGAGCCAGGAAAGTCTGAGCCGCACGCTGTTTCCGCTGGGCGCCATGCGCAAAACCGGGATTTACGACGAGGCGCGCCGCCGCGGCTTCACCGCTTTGGTTAACAAGCCCGAGAGCTACGAAATCTGCTTTATCCCCGACAATGACTACCGGAGCTTCCTGCGCCGCCGCGTGCCGGGCCTGGAGGCGCGGGTGGCCGGCGGCAACTTCGTGACCAAAAACGGTCGCGTTATTGGCAAGCACGAGGGCTACCCATTCTATACCATCGGGCAGCGCAAGGGGCTGGGCGTGGCCCTGGGCTACCCCGCGTTCGTGCTCGAAATCCGCCCCGATACCAACGAAGTGGTGCTGGGCAACTACGACGAGCTGGCCAGCACGGCCACCGTGGTGGGCAAGCTGAACATGGGCAAGGCCGCCAGCCTGGCCGGCCGCGGCCTGGTGCCGGCCGTGGTGAAAGTGCGCTACAACCACGACGGCGCGGCGGCTTTTCTCGAAGAAGTGGACGGCAAAATCCGGGTGTATTTCGAGGAGCCGGTCCACGCCATCACGCCCGGCCAGGCCGCCGTGTTCTACGACGGCCCCGACGTACTGGGCGGCGGCTGGATTGAGCGCCACGTCATCGGCGAATTCCCCGTACCTTTTGCCACCGCCGGCGTGGCCAGCGTTTAGCTGCTAATTCACCGGTACTTACCGCCGCCTGCATGCGTTATTCATTCTTTGCCCTAAAACCAGTAGCGGCGCGTTTGCGCGCCGGGCTGGCTCTGGCCATCTTATTGTCGGCTACCGCTTTGGCGGGCTGCGAGAATACCACCGTACCCGTGCCCGACCTCGGGCGCGGCTACTATCCGCTGGCCGTGGGCAACACCTGGACCTACGCCGTGCGCGACTCGGTGTGGAGTGCGGCCAGCTTTGCCACGCCAACCAGCACGCCCACGGGCACGTCGTTTCAGTTTCGGGAAACCATTGCGGATATTTTCAGCGATGCGGCCGGGCAGCCGGCCTACCGCCTGGTGCGCGCCCGTCGCGCCACGGCTACCGATAACTGGGTCGATGACAGCGTGTTCACCATCAGTACGCCGGGCAGTGCGCTGGTGCTCAACCGGGGCAACGTGCGCACCGTGGAACTGGTCTTTCCGCCTCGCCCCGGCCGTTCCTGGAACCTGAACGCCTTCAACAACAATTACAACGATACCATTACGGCTGAAACCCGGCAGTATAGCGCCGTGGGCCAGCCGTTTAGCACGGGCGGCGGGGTTACCGGCCTGCCCGTGGTGGCCTACGCCAACACCGTGACGACAGCCAACACCGGCATGGCCACCGAGAGCAGCCTGCTGCGGCACGTGAGCTACCAGCAGGTGTATGCGCCGGGTGTGGGGCCGGTGTACCGGCGGCGCGACAACAAAGCGGCCTTCACCTACACCAGCCTGACCCCGCCCTACAACCAACTGTTCCCGAACGGTGCCTACACCAGTGCTTTCACGCGCCGCGAAACTCTGATTGAGTACAAACTGAACTAGGCTTGACCGATGAAGCAAGCTGATTTATCAAGTTAATTAACTGTTGAATATGACCTCACGCTTGCTAACCGGACTGTTGCTGCTGGCCCTGGCAGCCTCGGCCAATTCGGCCGCCGCCCAGGGCACGGTGCGCCGCCACCTCGTGTATTTCCGCGACAAGGCGGGCACGCCGTTTTCGGTGGCGCAGCCGCAGGCATTTTTGTCGGCCCGGGCCATTGCCCGGCGCACCCGCCAGGGCATTGCCGTGCTCCCGCGCGACCTGCCCGTAACGCCCGCCTACGTGGCCCAGGTGCGGGCCGTGGCCGGCGGGCCGCGGGTGGTGTACACTTCGCGCTGGTTCAACGCCGCGCTGGTGAGCTGCGACTCGTCCACGCTGGCCCGCATTGCCGCGCTGCCCAGCGTGCGCCAGGCCACCACGCTCAACCGCACGGCCCGGCCGGCCCGGCCCGATGCCCCGGTGAAATCCCCGGCGGCCCCCGCCGCCCGCACCTTGGCCAGCCGGGCCAACTATGGCTCGGCCTACGCCCAAAACCAGCAAATTGGCGTGCCCCTGATGCACGATGCCGGCTACCGGGGCGAAGGCATGCAGATTGCAATATTCGATGCGGGCTTCCCGGCGGTGAATGCGATGAGTGCTTTTCAGCCCGTGTTTCAGGAGCAGCGCCTGGCTAGCACCCGCAACTTCGTGGATGGCGGGACCAACGTCTATCAGCGCGGAGCCCACGGCACCAATTGCCTTTCGACGATGGCGGCCAGCCAGCCGGGCTACTTTGTGGGCAGCGCCCCCAAGGCCACCTACCACCTGTGCATCACCGAAGACGACAACTCGGAACACCCCGTGGAAGAAGCCAACTGGCTGGCCGCCGCCGAATACGCCGATTCGACTGGGGTCGACGTTATCAGCTCCTCGCTGGGCTACACCGATTTCGATGTGCCTTCGCCGGCCTACACCTACGCCGACATGAACGGCCGCACGGCCATCAGCAGCCGGGCGGCCACCGTGGCGGCGCGCGTGGGCATGCTGGTGGTGAGCGCGGCCGGCAACGAGGGCGATAAGTCCTGGCACTATATTTCGGCCCCGGCCGATGCCGATTCCATCCTCACGGTCGGGGCCGTGGATTCGTTGGGCATCCGCGCCCCGTTCAGCTCCTTTGGGCCAACGGCCGATGGCCGGATTAAGCCGACCCTCGCGGCCATGGGGCGGCAAACCGCCGTGCTGGCCACCGACGGCGTGGCGTATCGCGGCAACGGCACCTCCTTTGCCTGCCCGGTGCTGGCCGGCATGGCGGCCGCCTTCTGGCAGGCCAACCCCACCCTCACGGCTCAGCAGGTGATTGCGGCCCTGCGCAGCACGGCCAGCCAGGCCACCGCGCCCGACAACAGCCTGGGCTACGGCCTGCCCAATTTTGGGCGGGCCTATAACAGCCTGCACCCCAACAACCCCTTGGATACCGCCGCCGCCAACCCCCGCGAAAGCCTGGCGCTTTACCCCAACCCCCGTGGCAGCGGAGCGCTGATGCTAGTGCTGCCGGCGGCCCTGCGGGGCGTGCCCCTGGTGGTGCAGGTGCTCGATGTGCGCGGGGCGGTAGTGGCCCGGCAGCAGTTGCCGGCCACTGCGGCCACCGAGGTTACCCTCAAGCTCGGAATGTTGGCGAAGGGGCAATATTTGTGCGAAGTAAGTGCCGGTTCCGTTCGGCAGACGGTGCGCTTTCAGCAGCAATAGGCAAGGTATCAGCCCACAAGAAAAGGATGCCGCAAGGTGCCCTTCTCTTGTGGGTTTTTGATTGGATATCAGCTTGTTTTTGAGGCGGATATTTTGTAATTTTAAAGCATCAATTCACCCCTTATTCTATCCGCAGAATGTTGCAGATGATGACGACCAAGCGCATCGGGCGCCGCCAGTTTCACTTCACCGTGCAGGGCAATAATTTTCATGAAACCGTGGCCGAATACGAGCGCCTCAGCTTCGCCGACGTGGCGGCCTGCGGCATCTGCGGCTCCGACAACCTGGACCTGACCAGCCGCGTGGCACAGGGCAAGTTCAAGTACACCTCGGTGCGCT
>JALYUH010000350.1 GCA_030853985.1 Bacteroidota bacterium
CACGTAGCCAGATACATAAAGCATCCCGTTGTTGATGGTGGCCTGGGTGAAGACGGGGAAGTTCAGTAGGCCGTTGGCACCGCTGGCGGCCGTTTTGCCATCCGCATTAAGGGTCACACCATCGGTAGTAGCGGTTGCATTAGGCTGCAACAGGTCGATGCCTAGGTCTCTCTGTGCCGTGCTACCCCCATTGGCCGAGATGCTATTCTGCGTGAATCGGTTACCCGAAGTGCCACTCATAGCCACAATACCGTCACCGGCGTTGCCGGTGATGATGTTTTTGCTAAATAAGTTGTTATCCCCCTTCGCGATGTTGATACCAGCATTAGCCGCGGAACCGCCAGTACCATTTCCTTTAATCGTATTGTTCGAAATGTTATTGCCGGCGTTGGCGTTAGTCACCATGAAAATACCGTAGCCTTTATTGTTGCTCATCACATTACCGGTGAAGGTGCCATTCGTAGCTCCCAATAACTCCAAGCCATCCGCATCCGACGTATTAGCCGAATTATTGCTGAGCACGCTGTTGGTAACGGAGACGCTAGCCACCCCAGTAGTAGATTCGATGCGAACTCCTGCCCGAACGTTGCCCAAGGTGGTGATGTCCGTAATAACGGCCCTAGCGGCGGCGGCACCAAAGATGGTGACGCCCGCACTCCGCCTATTGCCAACGGTAGCGTCAACATTTTTTGCATTGTTCAGGCCCACCGATGCTACCCGCACGTCGGACCCTATCACGTAAAGCCCACCCTGCTGGTTGTAATCTATAATAACCTCTGGGCCAGTAGTCGTCCCGGTTACAGCGGTATTGGAATTACCTGTCGAGCGGGTTTGGGTGCTACCGTCGATGGCAGTAAATGACCCGGTGATGTCATCTAGAGCCGTCGCCAAGGTAATCGTGGCAGCTTTATCGGCACCAGTCGTTGTAGTAAACTGGTTAGCTAACCCAGCTATCTGGCCGGCTACGGCCGAGCCATTCGGAATCATGAAAATGCTGGTTTCCCTGGCCGTAGTCAAGGGCGTGACAGCTCCAGTTGTTGGGGTGTAAACTTGAGCCAGTGTTGCCTCGCTGCCCAGCGCGTTGGAGTTCAGAATGAACTGGCGCAACGAGCCCTGGCCGCTATCATTGGTGTTGGTAATGGTTGAGAAATTGAAGCCAAAATCAACATTCGTTACGGGACCCGAGGCCGGCATTGTCACCGAGGCGATGGATTGGATTTCGTTGGTGCTGCTGACGGCTGATAGGGGCAGGGCCGTCGTTCTGGTGCCATAGTCGGCCTTGTTCGGGGCCTGGCCGCCCACGCGGTTCACGTCGCCGGTGGCCGTACCATTGTAGATGAACGTCTGGACGGGAACTTGCGAACCGGCTGCGCCACCCGGACGCGCGCTCACTACCGTATTACTCACCACGCGAACCTTGTAGGTCGTATTACTCGCTAGGGTAAGATTGTTCACTCCATCCACGAAGCTATAATTGCCATCTGCGTCCGCATTGGTCGCGGTGAGATACACACCGGTAGCATTATATAACTCAACCCGCGCCACTACGCCCTGGCCGCCACTGGTAGCCTGCGAGCGCCCGGCGCCGCCGCCGTAGTTCGCATCTTCAAATACGCTGCCGAGGATGCCGGGGGTAAAGTAGATAGGAGTAGCGGTAGGAGTATCGTCGTTGGCGACGGGAGGCAGCGCCCCGGTGTTGGTCGACTGGTCGAAGGCCAGCAGATTGCCGGGCGGGATAACCGTGCCATTAGGCAGCAAAATGGAACCTTGGTCACCAGCCGTGCCACTCACCGAAGAGGCATAGGCCGAATTAAGTGAAGCTGAAGTTGGAACACCAGGGTTTCTGGGGAATGTAACTACAACCGAAAAGTCAATCAGTGCACTCTGGCCCGCCGTTAGTGACTGTGTACCGGTCAACAAGTCAGCATTATTGTCTTGGCCATTGTAGGTGTTATTGAAGGCTAAAGTCGGGGCGGTTGGGCCACCTACTGCCGCGTAGTTGGTGACGGTATGAATTGTACCGAGCGTAACCGTGCTGGCGGTGGGGAAAGTAGTTGCGCTACCATTCCGTAGAAAATCGCTAACCTGAACGTTGGTAGCCGTCGAAGTACCGGTATTTTTTACCCGAATGGCAAAGCGAGCGGTGTACTGCCGGGTAGTGCCGGTTGGGGCCAAACTGGTCAACTCTTTCACCACGTCGATGCGCTGGTCGGGGTTGATGCAGCTCGCTCCGTCGCTCACGCTGGCCGGGCTAATATTACTGATGAGGCTATAATTGCCGGTAGCCGTATCCACTTCGTAAAAAGCACCTGAGTTGGCCGTGTTAACATCGCCATTGGTGTACACAAACAAGTTGCCGGCCACGTCGAAGAAGGCCGTACCTACCGGGTCGGTGTTGCCCGTACCAACAATCGGTGTTACGGCTGCCTGGTTTGTAGCGGCATACGTATTGGCATCGATGCGCCAAAGCGTACCATTGGTGAACGTACCGTACAGCAGGTTATCCTTGGGGTTAAGGGCTATATCATAAAAGGTGAGGTTCGCATCCGCAGTGTTGGCGCTGTTGCGCAAGCGCAAGGCCGTGGCAGTCAGCCGGAGGGGTAAGGTCGCAGCGTTCAGGTTAAGCCGGTAAAGGTTGTAGTTATCGGTGCCGTTAGCCGCCGAATTCTGGCTGCTGGCGTAATAAAATCCATTTTTATCGATAGTGCCCGAGGCCACCTGGATGTTGTTTATGCCCGTCACCGAACCTAACTTGACAATGCCGGTCTGGCCAATCTGGTACATATCGATGGTAGCCGGCGGCGTGTTATTTATCCCATTAGTAGTCAGGGCATACATGTAACCATTCTGCGGGTTGTAAGCCAATCCATTGAGCAGAACGCCCAAATCGTTGGTTGGCACCCCATTTACGGTGCGCACGTTCACAGGCACAGCCTTATAGTTTGCAGTTGAGCGGTCTACCTTAAAAAGGCTGGAAGTGCTGCCTACCTGTTTTATCTGGTAAAATGTGCCATCGCAGGAAAAAGCCGTCCCCTGAGCCTGTGCCGCAGTAGGGAGCCACATCGCCACCCAAACCAGCATCAATAACGCCCATCGATAGCCTCGCCGCAGTTGCTTAGGGGCAGGACTGAACTGCTCGTTCCCAGTAGCTGGCACAGCTACCCTGGTAATGGCAAAAGGTACGTATGTATTCATAAAAGAGTAAAAAATGAAAAGGATTAAAAAAATGCTAAAATTCAACTCAAGCAGGTTACAGGCACAAAGATATATAACCTTGATGGATTGGGCGTATTGATTTAAACGAAAGAAAGAAACACTGTCTTAAACCTGCTCATTGAAACGCAATGAATCCGCTATGTGAACGTATGCGGCATTATACCTAAAAAACTACATCAGTTTTATCTATCTAATTGATATACCTACCTTTGCGGTACATAAAAGATGCGAAGAGGCATCCTGTACAGATGTAGAAAATGCCGTTTGCAAGCTTGATTTTAAGCAAATGACTTAAAAACTAAAAAAATATAATTTTTTAAACATAACCTGATGTAATGGGCAACTATTATTCATGTGATAATAACTTGACCGTAGTACACATCTAAGTTGATTAAAATTAAAAAGTACAATAATTAACAAAATAAATCCCGAAAATTCGACATACCTACGACGTATCCTAGCCTTAACGGTGGATGACAACTTGTTATTAAAAGCGAAGAATTGCTTCAAGCACTACCCCCGCCCGCTGGCCGCCACCAGGGCCCGCAGCGGCTCGTTGAAGCCGGCGGCATCGACCAGTTCCTCCAGCGGCAGGTGCAGGCGGTACTTCCAGAAGTGGGTGGGGTTGCCGGGCACGTTGATTTGCTCGTCGTGCGGGTTGGCGCGGCGCAGCTGGCCGTCGATGGCCAGCAAATCCTGAAGTGGGAAAATGGCCCACATGGCCGGCGAGTGCAGGTGCTGCACCAAAATCTCGCGCGCCACCCAGGGCTCGCAGTAGAACGGGGCCACCTCGCGCCAGTGGCCCAATATGGTTTCAAAAAAGCGCTGGGTGCGCACCCGGTCCTCCTCCCACCAGCCGCGGATGGTGCTGGTGTCGTGGCTACTGGGCGTGACGACGCTCAGGTAGGCGGCATCGTTGGGGTGGCTGAACTCGGTTTCGGGGTTGGCGGGCATGCGCTGCACGTTCAGGCCCAGCATGCCGAGCTCCTTCATTACGCCGGGCACCGAGGCGGGCACCATACCCAGGTCTTCGCCGCAAATGAGCATGTCGGTCGCGTAGCGCACGGGCGGCAGCTTCGTCAGGCCCTGCTGCTTCCAGAACTCCTCGTGGCGGCGGAAAAAGAAGTCGACGTAAATGTCATCATAGATGCGGCTCCGGTCCTGCGCCGAATCGAGCTCACGGAACGAGTAGCTCTTGTTCAGGGTGATGCGCGGGTGGTAGAAGTCGTCGCCGGCGGGCACAAATAGTACCTCGTTCACCAAGGCAAAAAGCCCCTTTTGCAGCCAGGCAAAATAGTCGGCGTGCTCGGGCTGGGCGGCCACTTTCCGGAGGATATACGCCTCGATTTTGCGCTGGTCGCTCACCGCTTCCTTAAGGTGGATGCGGCCATAGCTGGCATCTTCCATGTATTCATCGAATACCGGTTGCGCTTCACCCTGAAAGATGTCCTGGAGCATGTGCCAGCGGATGTAGGGCTCGCAGAGGCGCGAGTAGTCGAACCAGCCCAGGCGCTGCTCAATCTCGTGGCGGTGCAGCGGCAGGGCCGGCGAGAAGTGCCCCAGCAGGCCCTCCACCGACTCGATGGGCATTTCCCAGATACGGAAGAAGCCCAGAATGTGGTCGATGCGCAGGGCGTCGAAGTAGCGGGCCAGGTGGCCCATGCGCTGTTTCCACCATTGGTAGCCGTCTTCGGCCATGCGCGTCCAGTTGTAGGTGGGGAAGCGCCAGTTCTGGCCGGTGGTCGAGAAGTCGTCGGGCGGGGCGCCGGCCTGGGCATCCAGGTGGTAGAGCTCGGGCTGGGTCCAGGCATCCACCGAGTGGCGGTAGATGCCGATGGGCAGGTCGCCCTTCAGCACCACGCCTTTGGAGCGGGCGTAGGCCACCGACGCGCGCAGCTGCTTGTCGAGGTGGAACTGGGTGAAGAAAAACAGGCCGAAGTCGTCGTAGTCAGGCGCGGTTTCGGCGGTGAGCTTGTCCAGTTCCTGCGGGCTACGAAATTCGGCGGGCCACTCCTGAAAATCGGCGGTCCCGAACCGGTCGCGCAACGCCGAAAACGCGGCGTACGGCACCAGCCAGTCGGCCTGGCCGGCAAAAAACGCACGGTACTCGGCATCGGCCAAGAAAGCCTTCTTCTCCTGCTGATAGAGCAGCGTCAGAAACTTCCACTTGGCGGCCATCACCGGTTCGTAATCCACGAAATCCTTGGCGTTGAATTCGGCTTTCAGCGTGGCCAGCTCCTTGGCGGCTTTCTTGTCCTTGAGGGCGGCAATGCCTTCAAGATGAATAAATTGTGGGTGCAGCGCAAACACCGAAATGGCGGCGTAGGGGTACGAATCGGCCCAGGTGTGGGTGGCGGTGGTGTCGTTGATGGGCAGAATCTGGATGAGCTTCAGGCCGGTTTGCCCGGCCCAGTCGGTCAGCAGCTGCAAATCGGTGAACTCCCCCACCCCGAGGCCCTGGGCGCTGCGCATGGCAAACACGGGCAGGGCCACACCAGCGCCGCGCCAGGCATCGGCATAGCGGTAGCCCTCGTCGTTGAACACGCGGGCGACGGCACCGTCCTGGGTGGCGGGCACCACGCGGTTTTCGCCGCCTTCCATGGCGAGGGCGTGGCCGGCGGCGGCATCCCAGAGGGCGTACTTATAGGAACAGTCTTCGCCGGGGTTGGCCAGCGCCACGCTGCCGGCCCAGGTGGGGTAGTCGGCATCGGCGAGCACGAGAGCTTTGGTGTTGTCCCAGCCTCCCAGCGCCGGGTCGGAGCCCAGCACGCACAAACCCAGGTGCGAATCGACGCGCGGGGCCAGCAGGCGGAACGTGGTTTCGCCGGCGGCGGAAGCAGTGTTGGGTATCGCTTGCGGGTTGTCCGCTGGCGGGCCGGTGGCGGGCTCGGCAGCGGCGGCGGCAGCTTTGGAGGCCTTGGCTACTTTGGCGGCGGGGGCTTTCTGGGCTTTGGCGGCCGGGGCGGGCGCGGTGGCGCGGCCGAGGTCGGACCCGGTAGGGCGGCGGAACAGGCCTTTGGTGAAGGCGGCGGTCAGCAGCTCGTTTTCGGGCTGGGCGGGCGCGCGCCAGTAGTCGGCCAGGTGCAGGTGGGTAGCGCGGGTGGGGTCGTAGGCGAGGTGGCGGTTGGGGCCAGCCTCCCAGTGCTGGCCGCCGGTGTTATCGTCGTGCAGCACGTACTTATAAGTGAGCTCGGCAGACGTAGCGGGCAAGTCCACTTCCAGGCTCCAGCAGGTGGTAGCCTCATCGTAGTGCAGGTCGACGGCCGCATCCGGCTGCCAGCTGCCGAGGCTGGGGTGCGAGCCGCAAACGGCCAGGCGCTGGCCAGGTATAGTGCGGTAGGGAAGCGAGAAACGTAGTATCATGGGCAAGCTGGTGGGGGGTTGGGGGCGCAAGATAGGGACTTGCCAAGCGAGGATTTATGAAGCCGGGAACGGAGCATTTTGCTCAAACGGTTGCACATGCACTACCATCCGGGCCAAGGCGGACACGGGCTGGCCGGCTCTTGTTCGGAACGCCATAAAGGCGGACAATTCCCCAACCCGAGCCGTCGTTTCTGCGTTGGGGAGAACTGCCCTGCTTTAGGCTGACGCTAAATCCTTGCCGCTTTGTCCACTTTTCTGCGCCGAACTCTTTACGGAATACTCGGGCTTTTAGCCCTACTGCTGCTTCTCGTGATTGGGGTAGTAATCTTTCTACAGTTTCCCTCGGGCCAGGATTTTGTGGCCGGCAAAGCCGAAAGCTACCTGCGTGGCAAGCTGAAAACGGAAGTGCGAATCGGGAAATTCCGCACCGATTTCCGCCACGCCATCAACCTCGACGGGGTTTATGTGGAAGACCAGCAGCGCGACACGCTGGTCTCGGTCGGCCACCTCGGCGTCGACCTCGATATCTGGGCGCTGCTGCACAGCCAGGTCAACGTATCGAACGTGGAGTTGAACGACGGCCGCGTGCGCCTGACCCGCACCGAACCCGATTCGGTGAATAACTATGACTTCATTATCAAGGCGTTCGTGGACCCCAACGCGCCGGTCGATACTACGGCCTCAGCGCTGAAATACGACATCGGCAAGGCCCGCCTCACCAACATCTACTTTACGCAGAACGACCAGGTGACGGGGTCCGACATTCGGGCCCGCATCGGCGAGTTCACGGCCAACATGGACGAGGTGAATGTGGATAAGTCTATCTATAAGGTGGATAAGGCGGCATTGCGGCGCGCGGCTATCAGCATTGTGCAGACGAAGACGGCCCCTGAAGTCACCAACCCCGGCCCGACCAAGCCGCTCACGCTGCAATTCGGGCTGAACCATGCGACGCTCGACAGCGTGGCTTTTGTGTACAAGAACGACCCGGCGGCGCAGTTCATCAGCACCCGAATTGGCCTGGCCGACGTAACGGCTAAGGACATCGACCTGCAAAAGCAGCGCGTGACGCTGGGCAAGCTCACCCTCAAAAACACCACTTTCGCCTACGCTCAGAACGAGGCTGTGCCCGTGGAGCAGCGCGTGGTGAACCCCGCCGAGGCCGTGCGCAAGCTCGACGAAGCCACCGACAAGGCCAAGGCCGCCACCGG
>JALYUH010000369.1 GCA_030853985.1 Bacteroidota bacterium
GGCCTGGAGTTGGCGAGTGAGTTCGGCGAGGTCAGCAGTCATCTTTTTCTCCTGCGCCACCAGCAGGGCCACCGGGCCCTGAGCGGCCCCCGGCGCGTTGGCTTCGCCCATTTTCTCGCGGTGCCGGGCCAGCACCTTTTCGCGGTCAGTAGCCAGCACCTGCTCAAACTGCGAGGCTGAAGCCAGCAGGGCAGGCACGGTGCCGCCATTCACGGCCGAAAAAGCGTTGAAAGCCGTCTGATACAGCATGGAGCCACTCAGGCCGGCGGCGGCAAGGATTTCGCGGCCTACATGAAAATGGTGAAGAGCATGGCTGCCGCCGGCCTGAGCGGCCCCATGCTCTACCAAACGGCTTTCAACGCCTTTTCGGCGGTGAATGGCGGCACGGTGCCGGCTTTGCTGGCTTCGGCATCGCAGTATGAGCAATCCCTGGCCGACGACCGCGCGAAAGTGCTGGCCCGCCACCGCGAGAAAATGGGCGAAGGCGCAGCACCGGGGGCCACCCCCGGCCCGGTGGCGCTGCTTATGGTGCAGGAGAAAAAGCTGGCCGCCGACCTGGCGGAACTCACCCAACAGCTGCAGGCCAAGCAGCAGCAGCTTCAGCAAACGCAGCAGCAGCTGGGCGAGGAGCGCCAGAAAACCCAAACCGCCCTGGCCTCCTACGAGCTGGCCAACGCTGCCGCCATGGCCGACCTGCAAAGCCACCACAAAGCTGCCGAAGCGTTTCTGAATGCAGCGAAATAGGCGGCTTGCGGCATGAGCTTTAGCTTTAGCTTTAGCTTGTGCGTGCCTCGCCGTTCCTTTACTGGCACAAGTTGAAGCAAGTGCTACTCTTTCCACTTTTCACTTTTACTGCAAAATGAATACTCCCTTACTAGGCCCCCCCTCGCCTGCCGATGGCCTGCCCTCCTGGCAAAAACCCGAGAAAATGGCGGCCTGGGTTTTCGTGGCCGCCCTGGTTGGCACCGGCGTGTATTACTGGGGCAAAATCCTACCTTTTCTGGTTGATATGGTGTTTAACACCGTGAAGCTGGGTGTGGGGCTGGGGGTGCTGTTCGTGCTGATTTTACTGGCTACGAACAAGCGGATTCAGACCGGCTTGTGGTACCTGGGGCAGCGCATTTTTCGCACGGCGGCCAGCATTTTCGTCAATACCGACCCCATCGGCATTATGGAAGACTACATCTCGAACACCGAGAAGGAGGCCCGTAACATGGATGCGGAAGTGGGCCACATCGAGGGTGCGAATGAGCTGGTGAAGCGTAAGATAGAAGCCAATACCGCCCAGATGAAGGAGTATCTGGCCCTGGCGGCCTCGGCCCAGCGCCAAGGCGAAAAGGACAGCGCCGACAGCTACGCCAGCCGCGCCGCCCAGATTGAGGACTACAACCGCCGCCTGCAGCCGATGGCCACCACCACGGCCAATGTGAGCCTGGTGATGCGCCAGATTCTGAAAGCGGCCCTGCGCCAAATTGACGGCAGCAAGTTCAAAGTGAATCTGTTGAAGGATGAGTACACGCTGGTGAAACGCACCAGCTCGGGCATGCGCGCCGCCATGAACATCCTGCGCGGCGACCCCGACAAGAAGTATTTCTTCGACCTGGCCACCGACCGCGTGGCTCAGGACATGGCCCAGCAGCTGGGCCAGATTAAGCAGGCCATGCGCTACTCGCAGGAGTTCGTGAAGGAGATGGACATCCAGAACGGCGTGATGAGCGAGAAAGGCCAGCACCTGCTCGACCAGTACCAGAAGGGCGAGTTCAGCGCTATTATGAACAACGAGCCGCCCGTACCGATGAGCGCCGCTACGACGCGGCAAGCCACCAACGATGCCTACGGCAAGCTGCTGGACTAGTTAACGACTATCGTGCTGAGTCTGACGCCCTGAAACGCTCTCTTCCCTAACCCGAATTTTCATCCTAATTGCCCCCACCATGCGGCTAACTTTTGCTAGCAAGGCCATTATCGCGGCCATCATCGTTCTCGGCCTGTACTTCGGCATCCGCCACTTCACGGCCACCAACCCGGAGCTGGCCCAAACGGGCCGTTCGGCCATCGACCCCGTAGCCGATACCGCCAACCCCTCGACGGGCGAGGGGGCTTCGCCCGGCACGGTGGGCACCAGCCCGGCCTTCGCCTACGAAGCGCCCACGCCCGTGGATGGCAAGCTGAAGGGCGTGGTGGAGCTGGGAGCCAGCGGCTTCAACTCCTTCATCGTGCGCATTGACCAGAACCGCACCTGGAAGCTCGAAAAAGCCGATTTCGGCAACAGCCTGGTGATGGAAAACATGGCCACCGACGACGATATTCGGCGAGGCCTAAAAACGTACATCGGCCAGATGCTGGACTTCGGGGTGAATGGGCGCGACATTCATTTCGTGGTGAGCTCGGGCGCGCTGAAAGCCGAGGGCACGGGTAAAATTGTGAACGTGCTCAAGGACCTGCACTACGTGGTGAACACCGTGACGCCCGAAAAAGAAGGCGTGCTGGGCCTGCGCTCGGTGCTACCGGCCTCGTTTGCCGACCGCGCCTTCGTGGCCGACATTGGCTCCGGCAACACCAAAATCTCGTGGCTCGACGGCAACCAGCCCAAATCGGTGGAAACCTTCGGGGCTAAATATTTCGAGAAAGGCACCGCCGATGCGGCCGTGACGGCCGACGTGAAAGCCAAGGCCACCCAGGTGCCGGCCGACCTACGCGGTACCTGCTTTATCATCGGCGGGGTGCCGTTTGAGATGGCTAAAAAGGTGCGCAAAGGCAAGGAACGCTACACCGTGCTCGACGCGCCCAGCGCCTATCAGCTCGACAATGCCAAATCGAAAGCCGGCCTGAACATTTACAAATCCATCGCCGAGGCCACCGGCTGCAAGCAATTCGTGTTCGACTGGGATGCCAACTTCACCATTGGCTACCTGCTCACGCTGCCGAAGTAATAGCGCGGTTTATCGAACTGCAGGCGCCCCATCGGTTTTCGGTGGGGCGTTTGTGTGCAGGGACAGCGGCGTATCCAAAACACTTGGGCCATCTGCCCGTTTCTTTGGCTCCGCAAGTTTCTCAGACGCTCAACAATGGCCCAACGCATTTCCTACCTCCGCAACGAGGCCCTGCCCACCGTGCGGCCCGGCTACCCCGGCAACAAGCTGTTCGGCAATGAATTCGCCAACGGCGAGGAGCTGTTCGAGCCCAGTTTCGGCACGGTGCTGAAGTGGCAGCTGGCCACCAACCCCCAAAAGGAGGAAAAGAAGCGCGACACCTGGACGCCGGAAGTGGTGGACTGCGCGGCCGCGTTTTCCTCCACCGACGACATGCTGGTGTGGCTGGGCCATTCCAGTTTCTTGCTACGGGCAGCGGGAGTGTCGATGCTGTTTGACCCCGTCCTGTTTTCGTCGCTGGGTTTGCGACAGCGCCACGCCCTGCCCTGCCTGCCCGAGGCCATCCGCAGCATCGACTACCTGCTGCTCTCGCACGGCCACCGCGACCATCTCGACGAGAAATCCATTAAGCTGCTGGCCGCCCAGAACCCGCAAATGCGCGTGCTCTCGTCGTTGCGCATGGGGCCGCTGCTGCGCGGCATGGCCCCCACCCTGCCGGTGCAGGAAGCCGGCTGGTGGCAGCAGTACGACCTCGGCCCCGCTTCGCCGCTTGAAATCACCTACCTGCCCGCCGCCCACTGGCACCGCCGCGGCCTGGCCGACCTGAACCAGGTGCTCTGGGGCAGCTTCATGATTCGGGTGCAGGACAAGCTAATTTACTTCGCCGGCGACACCGCCTACGCCGAGCACTTCGAGGCCATCGAAGCCCGCTTCGGCCCCATCGACATTGCGCTGATGCCCATCGGAGCCTATAAACCGGCTTACATGATGGCCAAAAGCCACGTGAACCCCCACGAGGCCGCCAAGGCCGCCAACGTGCTGCGCGCCGGCCACGTGGTGCCCATGCACTACGGCACCTTCGCCCTGGCCGACGAGCCGGCCTCCGAGCCATTGCGCCAGATAAGGGAAGTGGCGGCCGGCGGCATGCTGCGCGGCGAGCTGCACGCGCCCGCCGTGGGCGAAGTGCTGCGCTGGCAGGACTGGGAGTAGCGGTGAAATGGTGAGGTGGTGAAATGGCGAGTTGTGCATAACGCATGACGGCCAGTTAGTGCTGCCAAAGGAAGGAAGTAGCGAATTGCGTAAAGCCCCGCGCCAAGCGGTACTTTTGCCCATTGGATGATTGGCGAGGGCACTCACCATCTCACCATCTCACCATCTCACTGCATGTCGCCAACTTTAGTCCTGAGCCTGGTTGCGGGCTACTTCATCGTCCTCATCATCATTGCGATGCTCACGTCGCGGGGCGCGACCAGCGAGAGCTTCTTCGTGGCCAACCGCAACGCGCCGTGGTACATGGTGGCCTTTGCCATGATTGGCACCTCGCTCTCGGGCGTCACCTTCATCTCGGTGCCGGGCAACGTGTACGGCAAAAGCTGGAGCTACCTGGCGGTGGCGCTGGGTTTTGTGGCCGGCTACGTGGTGATTGGCACCGTGCTGCTACCGCTCTACTACCGGCTGCGGCTGGTGAGCATCTACTCGTATCTGGAGCAGCGCTTCGGCTACTGGAGCTACAAAACCGGGGCTTTATTCTTCCTGATTTCGCGTTCGCTAGGTTCGGCTCTGCGGCTGTACCTGGTGGCGGGTGTGCTGCAGCTGGCGGTGTTCGATGCCATGGGGGTGCCGTTTGCCGTCACGGTCGTGGTCAGCATCCTGTTCATCTACCTCTACACTTTCAAGGGCGGGCTGAAAACCATTCTCTGGACCGACACTTTCCAGACGCTGGCCATGCTCAGCTGCGTGGCGCTAAGCATCTACTTTATGGCCGATGCGCTGAATTACTCCTTCAAGCAGCTCGTGAGCTCGGTACGCGACAGCCCAATGTCGCAGGTGTACTTCTCCGATTTTCGGGACGATAAATTCTTCTGGAAGCAGTTTGCTTCGGGCATGTTCATCACCATCGTGATGACTGGCCTCGACCAGGACTTGATGCAGAAAAACCTCAGCTGCCGCAGCCTCGGCGAAGCCCAGAAGAACCTGTTCTGGTTCACGCCCGTCATCGTGGGCGTCAACATCCTGTTCCTCACGCTGGGCGTGCTCATGTACCAGTACGCCACCGCCCGCGGCCTCCACCTCACCGACTTACCGCAGTTGCTCAAGCTCAACGGCACGCTCGATACCGACAAGGTGTTCCCCTTCCTGGCCACCACGCAGTTCTCACTCACGGCCGGTATCATCTTCATCCTGGGCATTATCGCCGTCACGTACGCTTCAGCCGACTCGGCCCTGACTTCGCTCACCACCTC
>JALYUH010000377.1 GCA_030853985.1 Bacteroidota bacterium
CGCGCACACGCACCCGGCCGGCATAAGCCTGAAGCAGGGTATCGGAAAAATCGGAGTGGGAGGCGGGCAGCATGGCAGAAATCAAGAGGACGCAAAAAGACAGCCCGAGAGGGGGCTTGCCCGGCTAACGGCCCGTTCGCCACTTTGTTTTGCCTGGATGATGGAAAAATGAAGTTGTCGCGCCCACCCGCCCCGCTGGCAGGGCTTCCGCACCAAAAGTCTTGCGGGTAGTTGCCCGGCGCTTTAGCGCTTGGAAGGGAATAGCGGGTTTCCATTTCGGGGCTTTAGCCCTTGCGCAGCCTGGAAACGCCAGGCTGCGTAAGGGCTAAAGCCCCCAAACCAGGAGGTGGCCCCGAATTCCGACGCCAACGCGCCGGGCAAATGCCCCTAACCCATTTGGGGCGGAAGCCCTGCCGATAAGCAGTTGAAAAGGCAAAAAGATGCTACCGCGGCATGACAGTCGCCAGCTGCCGGGCCGCCCGCCGCCGGGTGCGCCAGCGGCGTAGCCGGCTCAGAATATACCCCAGCAGCAGCACGACCAAGCCCGCCGCTACCAGCGGCAACAGCAGCGTGAGGGCCACGCCACCCACGGCCGCGGTGTTTTCCACGGTGGCCAGCACGGGGTTGGCCAGGCCGCCGGTGGTGGCCGTGGAGGCCCCGCGCAGCAGTGCCGTGCCGGTTTGCACCAGCCCGGCCGTGCCGCCGCCCACCAATATGCCCAGCGTCCAGCGCAGGGTGGGGTCGAGGTGGGGCAGGGCCGAAGTCATGAGAATGGTGCCCGCCACGAACGAAGCCGGCGTGGTGAGCGTGTCGAGCAGGTGGTCGAAAAAGGGCACGTAGTAGCCCGCGATTTCGGCCACCGTGGCCGTGGCCAGCGTGAGCAGCGCGGCCCAGGTGCCCAGCCACGCGAAGCCGGCCGCCGGGGCCAGGTAGCCGGTGTGGTAGGCCATGCTGGCCGCCAGCAGCGGCACGAACACCCGGAAGCCGCTGCACGCCGCCAGCCCCAGGCCCAGCGCGCCTGCTACTACATACTGCATGGCTGGCCCGGGTTCTATCATGGCTTTGGGGTTTGAAGCGAAAGTGAGGCCGAAAGATAGTGGCCCGGCACCCAAGCCAGTACCTTTGCCAGCTCCGCTTAGCAAATCCCCATTCCAGCCTAGGAAGGCTATTTTGGAGGCCTAGAAAGTCCTAGCATCAGTAGCCGGGTACAAGGCAGTACAAAAAAACCGCCGGTATCTGTACGTTCACTGCTATTAATTAACTCAGCCTTACTCGTCCGTGTCTTCTGATAACCAAGCTCCTGCCGATAGCGCCGCCGGCGCATCTTCTGCCGACCTCGAATCGCGCATTCGGCGCAAGCTGGAGCGCCAGCATTTCATGCATCTCATTGGGGCCGACCTCACGCTCATCAGCTCCGGCCGGGTGGAGGCCAAACTGGCCTTGCAGCAGCAGCACCAGCAGCAGCGCGGTTTCGCCCACGGTGGGCTGGTGGCCACGCTGGCCGACCTGGTGGCGGGCTTCGCGGGCGTGACCCTGATTCCGGATAATTACGGCCTCGTTACGGCCGATTTGCGCGTATCGTACTTGCACCCCGGCGTGGGGCAGCGCCTGCGGGCCATCGGCTGGGTGCTGAAAGCCGGCCGCCGCCTGCACTTCTGCGAAGCCGAAGTGTGGTGCGACGACCGGCTGATTGCCAAAGCCAGCGCCACCATGGCGGTGATTGAACCAGTTTAGCGCCAACTAGTGGTTTCTGACTAGATACAAGCCCCGAAAGTCAATCATATGCTTCTGTTCCTCGGAAGGTGGCTTGTTGCTGAAAGAACATCAAGTCAGAACATGGGTTGGTTTCTTAATGGTATAAAATTGCTGCCCACGTTAAAGCTGCAAGCCGAGAATATTGATAAATTTTCCACCTCGCCTCTAAATAAAGTTTGCCTAAAGGTTAATTGCAGCTACATTTTTGTGCAGGATAGCAGCGGCCTTGTGTAAATAGAATTTATCGATTTAAGAGTAATGCTCTCCCTCCGTACCCCGTCCGTCCGCGACTATTTTCCCTACGCGCCCACCGACGACCAGGCCCTGCTCTTCACGCAGCTCGATGCGTTTTTGCGCGACCAAATGCCGGGCCGCAAGGTGTTTGTGCTACGTGGCTACGCGGGCACCGGCAAAACCACCGTGGTGAGCGCCCTAGTGCAGTGGCTGCACAAAATGCAGCGCAAATACACCCTCATGGCCCCCACGGGCCGCGCCGCGAAGGTGATGGCCGGCTACGCGGGCGTGGCCGCCAGCACCATTCACAAGAAGATTTACCGCCAGACCAGCGGCGCGCCCTCCGAGCGGCTCAACTTCCAGCGCCAGCCCAACCGCGTGGAGCAAACGCTGTACATCGTGGACGAGGCTTCGATGATTTCGGACGAGAAAGCCTTCGGCGAAAACGGCCTGCTCGATGATTTGATGGGCTTCGTGTTTGAGAAAACCAGCAACAAGCTGCTGCTGATTGGCGATACGGCGCAGCTGCCGCCGGTGGGCCAGCTCCTGAGTCCGGCCCTCGACCCCGAGCTGCTGGGCCACCGCTTCCGGGCCGATGTGAGCCACGTGGAATTGCGCCAGGTGATGCGCCAGGCCCAGGAATCGGGTATTCTGGTGAATGCCACCGAGTTGCGGGAAGAGCTGCGCGAAGAAGTGCCCAAGATTCAGCTGCACACGCAGGGGTTTCGGGATATTTTTAAGATGGGCGGCGACAAGCTGGAGGATGGCCTGCGCTGGGCCTACCGCCAGTACGGCCACGAAAACACCACGATTATTTGCCGCTCGAACCGCAACGCCAACCAGTATAACCAGCTCATCCGGCGGGCGTTGTTCGATGCCGAGGAAGAGATTGAGGGCGGCGACTACCTGATGGTGGTGCGCAACAACTATTTCTGGCTGCCGAAGGATTCGGAAATTGGCTTCCTGGCCAACGGCGACTTTCTGCAAATCAGCAAAGTGGTGCGGCGCGAGGAGCTGTACGGCTTCCACTTCGCCCAGGCCCAGGTGCGATTGGTAGACTACCCCGACGAGCCCGAAATTGAGGTGAAGCTGCTGCTCGACACGCTGCACACCGAAAGCCCCGCCCTGCCCTCCGACCGCAACAACGCCCTGTACCTGGCCGTGAGCGAGGATTATGCCCACCTCAAAACTAAGGCCGAGCGCTACAAGGAAATGCGCAAGGACCCGTACCTGAACGCGTTGCAGATAAAGTTTGCCTACGCCCTCACCTGCCACAAGGCCCAGGGCGGGCAGTGGCAGGCCGTGTTTGTCGACCACGGATTCCTAAAGCCCGACGAGCCGCTGGGCGGCGAATTTGCCCGCTGGCTCTACACGGCCATCACGCGGGCCTCGGAGCGGCTGTTTCTGCTTAACTTTCAGCAGCAACTGGTGGGCGACCCGCCGCCCGAAGACTAGCCCCAGGGAACCGAACTGGGCTTCATTGGGTCTTCAAGTAGTGCGGCGCACTTTGGTCGTAAATTTGCAAGCCCCGGCGAAAACCCTAAATTTGCTCAACGCCAACCCTTCATCATTCCATTTTCGATTATTTCCCATGAAAAAAACCTTGCTTCTCGCCCTGAGCCTGACGGCTGCCGCCTACACCACCACCCACGCCCAGACTACCACCACGGCCGGCCCGGTAGCCGGCCCCGCCATCATGTTCGAAGAAGTGAAATACGACTTCGGCTCGGTGGTAGCCGGCGGTACTGTCGACCACACCTTTAAGTTCAAAAACACGGGCACCGCGCCCCTCGTCATCTCCAACATTGGCGTGAGCTGCGGCTGCACCACCCCGGAGTGGACCAAAGCCCCGGTAATGCCCGGCAAAACCGGCACCATCGCCGCCCACTTCAACTCGACCGGCAAAACGGGCATGCAGAACAAAGTGCTGACCGTTGAGTCGAACGCCGCCGCCGGCAGCACCACCGTATCGCTGGTGGGCGAAGTGAAAGAGGCGGCCGCCACGGCCAACGCCGCGCCCGTCATGAGCACCATGACCACCTCGGGCGACGTGAAAATGAAGGATGACGGTAACAAAACCAAAATCAAAGGCGATGCCGGCAAAATGAAAGCCAAGATGAAAAAGTAATTATTGCCCGGCCCCGGCCAAACCAACACCCCACAAAAAAGGCCTTCTGTACGCGCAGAAGGCCTTTTTTGTGGGATGCGCAACGCGGCGGCTACAGCTCGCGCACGGCCAGCAGCAGGCTCACCCAGCCGCCCAGCAGCAGCAGGCCGCCGATGGGAGCCACCGCCCCCAGCTTGGTGATGCCCGTGAAACACAGCGCGTAGAGCGAGCCGCTGAACACCACGATGCCGCCGGCCCACAGCGCGCCGGTGGTGCCCAGGGCGCGCAGCTCGGGCCGGGCGGCCCACAGCACGCCCGCGGCCAGCAGGGCCAGGGCGTGGTAAAACTGGTAGCGCACGGCCGTTTCAAAAGTATCGAGGCGGCCGGCGCGCACCAGCATATCGTGCAGGGCGTGGGCCCCAAAGGCCCCGATAGCCACGCCGAGCGCCCCAAACAGGCCGGCCAGCTGGAGCAAAAGTCGAGCAGTCATAAACGTGAAACGGAATGATGAATAATGCGCCGAAGGTACGGCAAGGGGCGGGCCGCCAACTCAAATCTGGCGCTTGAGGCGCACGGTGGCGGTCTGGAGCTCGCCATCGGGCCGGCGCAGCAGCAGCACAATATTGCGGCCATCCTGCGAGTGCATGATGCGGCTAAGCTGGGAGAGGGTGAAAAAGTTGGCCGGAATCAGGTTGATGCTGACCAGCTCCATCTCGGGCTGCAGGCCGGCGGCGGCGGCCGGCGAGTTGGGCATCACGCGCAGGATGACGAACTGACGGAGATTCTCCCCCACGGCCATGAACTCAACCCCGCACATGTCGTGCTCGAACCCGTCGCGGAACTCCTGGTTGGGCCGCAGCAGCAGGCGCTGGTGCGGGTAGTCGATGACCAGTAAAAAGCGCTTGAGCAGCTCGTAGCCCACGTTGCCGTTGCGCGGCACGTCGATGCGGCGATGCACATCGGCCGAATTGGGGAAGGAAGTGAGCACGTTCGGGAGGGTGTAGCGGCCGAGCTTGAGAAGCGGCACCCGGCCCAGAAACCCCTGCACCACGCCGGTGAGGCCCCGGCCCAGGTCGGCGGGCAGGCGCCGGGCCGGGGCCAGCAGGCGCGGGTCCGAGTCGAGCTCGATGGACAGGGCGTGGCTGGCCCCGGTATCGAGCACCAGTTTCAGGGGCAGGGTGAGCGAATCAGTGAGCTGAACGGGGGCGGTGAAATAGGCTTTATTGTTTTCGATGGTGAGCGGAATAGCTGACCACAACCGGCCTTTGGGGGCTTGGTAGGCTTCGGGCCGGGTAGCCACGAGGTAGCCCTCGGCGGGCCGCAGCGTCATCACAAAGCTGCGGAACAGCTCGGAACCCAAAATGCCATAAACGGGAACCCCCACGTAGCCCGACAAATTCAGCACGTCCTGCGACAACACCAGCAGGGGCATTTGCCGGGCCACCACGCCCGGCAGGCCCACGCGCACGCTATCGGCCTGGTAGGCCTGCAGGCCGCTATCGGAGCCGCCCGCGCCAGTGATGCGAAAAAGCTGGCCGTGGTGCAGCTGCAACGAATCGGCCAAGGTCGGCGAGGTGATGATGGAGGTGGCCACGCCCGTGTCGAGCAAAAAATTGAACGGGCCGTACCCGTTCAGCATGACGCTAACGACCAGCAAATTGCGCTGCACCTGCACCGGAATGCGAACCCGGCTGCGGCTGGGTTTTTCGAAAGCAAAAGGGCCGGCCCCGGCCGCACGCTGCGCCCGGCACACGCCGGCCGGCCCCACACCGAAGCTCAGGCAAAGCAGTAAACAGCGCAGGAGCGAGCGAAATATTTCCATGAGCCGGGCCACCGGACCCAAGGTGTAAATAACGCGAAAAGTATGGCGTATTTCGTGCGGGCCAGCAGGCGGGCCATCAGGGCAATTCCCAGTTGCCGGTGGGGTCGTAGCGGAGTAGCCCGCCGGCCACGTGCAGCGGCGCGGCCACGTTGTTGTGGTAGAGCTGGCCCGTGCCCAGGCCCTGCGGAAAACCGCGCACGTCGTACTCGGCCGTGAGCTGGGCCACGGCGTTCAGGCCCACGTTCGATTCCAGGGCCGAAGTCAGCCACCAGCCGATGCCGCGGGCTTCGGCCAGGGCAATCCAGCGGCGGGTGGCGGCGTGGCCCCCCAGCAGGGTGGGCTTGAGCACGAGGTAGGCGGGGCCGATTTCATCGAGCAGGGCCATTTGGCGGGCCGGGTCGCTCACGCCAATCAGCTCTTCATCGAGGGCAATGGGCAGGGGCGAGGTGCGGCAAAGCGCGGCCATTGCGGCCGGCTGCCCGGCCCTGATGGGCTGCTCGATGGAATGCAGCCCAAATTCGGCCAGCTGCGCCAACTGGCGCAGGGCCTGCGCCGGGGCAAAAGCGCCGTTCGCATCCACGCGCAGCGTGAGCTGCTGCGGCCCGGCCACGGCCCGGATTTCGGCCAGAATAGCCAGCTCCGTAGCAAAATCGAGGCTACCGATTTTCAGCTTGAGGCAGGAATAGCCGGCGGCCAGCTTTTGCTGAATCTGCTCGCGCATGAAGCCCGCGTCGCCCATCCACACCAGGCCGTTAATGGGCAGCGCCGCTTCGCCGTGGCTGAATGCGTTGCCGTACAGCTGCCGCCGGCCACCGTGGGCCAGGTCGAGCACGGCCGTTTCGAGGGCAAACGTGAGAGCCGGCCAGCCGGGACCCACCAGCGCGGGCACCTCGGCCGGGGCCAGCGCGGCGAGCTGGGCAGCATTCACGCGCTGGCACAACGTGGCAACGGCCCCGGCAAAACCGGGGCCGTACTCGGGGC
>JALYUH010000396.1 GCA_030853985.1 Bacteroidota bacterium
GAACTGCGCCCCCGGAAAACGATAAAGCCGAATTGATATTGCAGCCGTAGCGGCGGAGCCGGTAAAACCAGCCCCGCCCCGGGCTTATTTCGTCACGCCTTCCTGCAGGCGCTCGGCGCTTTCGGCAATGCGCAGCTGCTCCACGAAGTCGTCCACGTTGCCTTCCATCACGCTGGCCAGGTTGTACACTGTATAGCCGATGCGGTGGTCGGTTACGCGGCCCTGCGGGTAATTGTAGGTACGGATTTTGTCGCTGCGGTCGCCGCCGCCAATCATGCTTTTGCGCACGAGGCCGTCGGCTTCGTTCTTCTTGGCCAGCTCCATGTCGTACACGCGGGAGCGGAGCACGGCCAGGGCTTTATCGAAGTTTTTGAGCTGCGATTTCTGGTCCTGGCACTGGGCCACGAGGCCGGAGGGCAGGTGGGTGAGGCGCACGGCCGAGTACGTGGTGTTCACCGACTGGCCGCCGGGGCCGCTGGAGCAGAAGTAGTCCTTGCGGATATCGCCCATGTTCAGCTCGATGTCGAATTCTTCCACTTCCGGAATCACCACAATGGAGGCCACGCTGGTGTGAATGCGGCCCTGGGTTTCGGTGGCCGGCACGCGCTGCACGCGGTGCACGCCGCTTTCAAACTTGAGCTTGCCGTAGACGTCCTCACCGCGCACGGCCACAATAATTTCCTTGTAGCCGCCGGCGGTGCCATCCATGGCATCAATCAGCTCCATTTTCCAGCCCTGCTTCTCGGCGAAGCGCATGTACATGCGCTGCAAGTCGCCGGCAAAAATGGCGGCTTCGTCGCCACCCGCGCCGGCCCGGATTTCCATAATCACGTCTTTCGAGTCGTTGGGGTCCTTGGGCAGCAGCAGGTCTTTGATGAGGTCTTCGAGGCGCTCCTGCTCGGGTATCAGCTCATCGAGCTCGGCCTTGGCCATTTCGCGGAAGTCCTGGTCTTTTTCGGTGGCCACGACTTCGCGGGCGTTTTCGATGTTGCTGAGCACGCCCTGGTAGTTGCGGTATTGGGCCACAATCTTGCCCAGGTCCTTGTATTCCTTGTTCAGGGACTTGTAGCGCTTCAGGTCCGACATCACGTCGGGCTGCATCAACTCCTCGTTGACGTTTTCGTAGCGCTGGTTGATGGCTTCTAGTTTATCGAGCATCGGGTGTTCGGGAAATAATCAAATAGGGGGCAAAGATACTGAATCTAAACACCGCCATTATGCTGCGGGTTCGCGGGCCGCCAATGGAGGCGAAGCAGGCGGTGCGATAGGTAGTTGCCAGCCGGGGCCAACACTCCTTACGCCCGCCTGTTATCTTTGCTGAAACTCCCACCTCACCACCCCACCCATGTCCTCGGAAGCAGACGTTCTCTCCCCCGAATCTAAAGCCCACAGCGCCCAGAAGGGCAGCACCAATGCCAACGGCTTCACTGATTATTTCGACCTCGACGGCCTGCTGACCGAGGAGCACCTGCTCATCCGCCAGAGCATCCGCGACTTCGTGAAAAAGGAAATCAACCCCAACATCGAGAAATGGGCGCAGGACGCGCACTTCCCGAGCGAAATCGTGCGCAAGTTTGGCGACGTAGGCGCGTTCGGCCCCACCATTCCGGAAGAGTACGGCGGGGGTGGCCTGGACTACATCAGCTACGGCCTGATTATGCAGGAGATTGAGCGCGGCGACTCCGGCATGCGCTCTACCGCCTCGGTGCAGGGCTCGCTGGTGATGTTCCCCATCTACGCTTACGGCTCGGAGGAGCAGCGCAAGAAGTTTCTGCCCAAGCTCGCCAGCGGCGAGTGGCTCGGCTGTTTCGGCCTTACCGAGCCCGACCACGGCTCGAACCCCGGCGGCATGACGACGAACATCAAGGACATGGGCGACCATTACCTGCTGAACGGGGCCAAGCTCTGGATTTCGAACTCGCCCGAGTGCCAGGTGGCCGTTGTCTGGGCCAAAAACGAGCAGGGCCGCATTAAAGGCGTCATCGTGGAGCGCGGCATGGAAGGCTTCAGCACCCCCGAAATCCACAACAAGTGGAGCCTGCGCGCCTCCTGCACCGGCGAGCTGGTGTTCGAGGACGTAAAAATCCCCAAGGAAAACATCCTGCCCAACATCGACGGCCTCAAAGGCCCGCTCTCCTGCCTCGATTCGGCCCGCTTCGGCATTGCCTGGGGTGCCATCGGCGCGGCCATCGACTGCTACGAGTCGGCCCTGAAATACTCGCTGCAGCGCGAGCAGTTCGGCCAGCCCATCGGCGGCTTCCAGCTGCAGCAGAAGAAGCTGGCCGAGATGATTACCGAAATCACCAAAGCCCAGCTCATGGCCTGGCGCTT
>JALYUH010000405.1 GCA_030853985.1 Bacteroidota bacterium
CCCCAGGAGAGGGGAGCCACGGCGGCGCGGTCAGTTATTCATGTGAGTTATTTTTCAAGGGTCCACCTGGAAATCGTCAGGCTCCCCTCTCCCCAAGGAGAGGGGTTGGGGGTGAGGTGACTTAAAACGGGCCTACAAACGGCGTGGTGCGCGCGTACGTGCTCCACCGCTTCAGCAGCACCGACAGCAGCAGGAACCACAGCGCCGCCACTAGCATATTCACCACCATAAAATACCCCAGGTAGCTGCTCACTTCCGCGCCGTGGCCTTTGCTTAGGCTATTGGCCAGCAACACGCCCAGGCCGGCGGCCAGCGCCAGCGTCAGCGCCCAGTGCGGCGTGCGAAACAGGCCGGTGCGCATTGCCGAGTTGAACACGTAGTAAAATGCCAGCACCAGCAGCAGGCTCACGCCCAGCGTGCTCCACCCCACGAGCGAGAACAAGTCGGTCTTATACAAGCCGTAATCGGCGGGGCGCTGGCTTTGGAAGATGGAAATCAGCGCCGAATACAGGCTGGTGAAGAAGGTTTGCATAAGTGTTTTAGTGGTCAGTTGTTGGTTGTCAGTTGTTAGGGTGGATGCCAGGTGGTAGTAGAACAAGACGACCAACTGACAACCAGCAACTGACAACTATTTGTCGTTTTTGAGCGGGAGCTGCACCGCGAATACGGCCGGCAGCGGGCTTGGATAAGATTGGCGAATACCGGTCAGAATCTGGTCGAGGCCGAACGTGCGGGGGGCAGGTGTATTGTCGTTTGTCGTGCTCCAGGCGGCCACCCAGTCCGGCGTTTCCGGGGCGGGCAAACTCACGGTGAGCGTGGCGGTGGGGGCCGCCAGCTTGCTCACCCGCAGGCGTACGACGTGGGTGTAGGGAGCTAGTATCGGCTGGCCACTCTGCTCCTCATCGGTAAGGGCGCGCACCGAGTTGGGCAGCAGGCTGGCCTGGCCATTGGGCAGACGCACGAGCAGATGTTGGGCCAGAAATGCTGGGTTTTGCCACGCGGCCGGCAATCCTTTCAAATCGAGGCCCACCGAAAAGTCCACCGGGTCGTCGGAAGGGTTCAGGGTCAGGCCGTTGTTTTCGGCGTACACGGTGCCACCGCTCGACTTTAATTTTTGGTCGGTGAGCTTGGTGAGCAGCGGCGCGAAGGCCGGCGTGTTGGTTTTCAGTCCGAAAAAGGCCTGCTGGGCCGGGGCATTCTTAAATACCTCGGCGGCATAGCGCGCCACCTGCGCGGGCGGCCCAATCACCCACACGTAATAAGGCACCTTCTCACCATTGAGCGTGCGCTTTTGCACCGGCGTTTTCACGGCCGGGAAGTAGCTGCCGTAGAAATGCGAGGTTTCGCCGAACACCGCCACGGCCAGCTGCTGCTGGCTCACGGGTGCGATGGCCGTGCGAATGAGGTTGGGCAGCTGCGAAAAATCAGACTTGCGGGCTGGACCGTAGATGAAGTCCGAAATCACCACGCTCACCTCCTCGCCCGCTTTGGGGCGGTTGAGAATGCCTTCCAGCATCTGCGGCAGCTCGGTGCCGAGAGCGGCCTGGCTCACTTCGCCCTGCACCACGTCGCGCAGCTCGGCAAACTTCACGGGCCGGGGCGCGGCGTTTTCGCAGAGGTAGTATTTGCGCTCGCCCACGGCCCCGTTCACCTGCGTTTCGGTGATGAGTGCGCCGATGCGCTTTTGGAATTCGGTGGCCGGCTTATCGGCCCCACCACGCGGTACGAAACCCTTCATGCCCCCCGAATATTCCAGAAAAACACTCACGTGCAGCGGCGCCGCTTCGGTAGCGGCGGGGGCTGCGGTGGTCGCTTTGGAGCCTTTGGCGGGCTTGGTGGCAGTGGTTTCGGCCGGCTCGGAGCCGCAGGCGGTCAGTAGTGCAATCGACCCAAAAAACAGGCCGGCCAACCGAAAACGATGAAACAGGCGCGGTGCGGGCACGCTCACGGAAACGAAAATCGGCATAGAAGAAACGCTAAGCTGGGTTTTGGGGCGAAGTATAGGCATTACGCAACGAACTGCCCGCCGGCCGAAAACCGCCGCCAAACGTGCGCAAGCACCGGCTAGTATGCCCGCAGTACGCCGGCCTTGGGCGAGCAGCTAAAATTCGTCGGTTTGCGTAGTGGATTTTTCCGGCTGCTTCGGCTGGCGCCCACGGGTTGTGGCCCGCCTTGTGCGGCCGTTGGTATCGCTCTTTTATTGTGTCGCTTATGCGCCTCATCGCCTTTCGCCCCGAGTACCAGATTACCGTCGAACCGAGCCGCAACCGCATCTTCTACAAGCACTTCGCTGAGCTGTCCCACGCGCAAGAACTGCCCGAATACCTGCACGACTGGCAGCAGGCGCTCGATGCCATGCACCCCGGCTTCACCATTCTTAGCGACATGACCGAGCTGGGCGAGGTGTCGGGGCCGCTGGCCGAGCTTTTCGGACAGGTGCAGCAAATGCTCGACGGCCGGGGCCTGCGCATGATTGCCACCGTGTACGCCGCCGCCCACAACCTGCACGAAGCCTCGACGCCCGAACGGCCCCGGCGCATCTTCACCGACCTCTGGGAGGCCGATAAATTCCTGGATGAGCTGGCGGCAGAGCCATCGGTTTAAGGCCTTTCGGGCCAACGTTTTCGCGTGCTTGGCTGTTATAAGATGAGCGGCCAATTGGCCGCCCCAACCCCGACCCGTACCTTTGCGCCAACGGCCTCCTACGTTGTGGCCGCTTCAAAGCCGACGCCCGGTTAAAGGCACTTTTTACCCTTATGTCCAACACCATTTCCACCGATATCTGCATTATCGGGGCCGGCCCGGTCGGTCTGTTTGCAGTTTTTGAAGCGGGCTTGCTCAAGCTCCGCTGCCACGTTGTGGATGCCCTGCCGCAACCCGGCGGGCAGCTCTCCGAGATTTACCCCAAAAAGCCGATTTACGACATCCCGGGCTTTCCCGAAATCCTGGCCGGCGATTTGATCGATAATCTGATGAAGCAGATTGCGCCTTTCCACCCCACCTTCACGCTGGGTGAGCGGGTCGAAAAATTCGAGAAGCTAGCGGACGGCTCCTTCCAGCTCTTCACCACCGACGGCACCGAAATTCACTGCAAAGCCGTGGCCATTGCCGGCGGCCTGGGTTCGTTCGAGCCCCGCAAGCCGGCCGTGGAAAACCTGGAGCATTTCGAAGGCGGCAAAGGCGTGCACTACATGGTGCGCGACCCCGAGCACTTCCGCGACAAGAAAATCGTGATTGCCGGCGGCGGCGACTCGGCCCTCGACTGGACCAACTTCCTCGCCAACGTGGCTTCGGACGTGACGCTCGTGCACCGCGGCACCACCTTCCGCGGTGCGGCCGACTCGGCCGAGAAAGTACAGAAACTGGCCGAAGCCGGCAAAATCAAGCTCGTGCTTAGCTCGAACGTCACGCACCTGCACGGCAACGGCAAGCTGGCCGAAGTGACCATCACGGGCAACGACGGCGTGGCCCAGACCGTGCCGCTCGACAGCTTCATTCCGCTGTTCGGCCTCACGCCCAAGCTCGGCCCCATCGGCGAGTGGGGGCTCGAAATTGAGAACGACGCCGTGAAAGTGAACACCGTGGACTACAGCACCTCGCTGCCCGGCGTGTACGCCATCGGCGACATTAACACCTACCCCGGCAAGCTGAAGCTGATTCTGTGCGGCTTCCACGAAGCTGCGCTGATGTGCCAGGGCGCGTTCAAATACATTTTCCCCGATAAAAAGTACACCCTCAAGTACACGACCGTGAACGGGGCACCCTCTATGTAGGGGCGTGCGGGCAGGAGGGCAAGGAGGAAGGAGTTTTAATTCCTTTTGAACTCCTACCCGCCTAGCCTTCTACCCTCCTACCCTAAAATATGGAAAACGACATTCGCATTTACGTCGAAGAGGCCCCCGGCCAGCGCACGGAGCTCATCGGCCCCACCGACATGGGTTTGAGCCTCATGGAGCTACTCAAGGCCAGCGGCTACGATATTCAGGCCACCTGTGGCGGTATGGCCCTGTGCGCCACCTGCCACGTGGAGGTACTAGCCGGCCCGGCCCTGCCCGAGCCCGGCGACGATGAGCTCGACATGCTCGAAACCCTGCCCGTGGTACTCGAAGGCTCCCGTCTAAGCTGCCAGATTCGCCTCACGCCCCGCACCGACGGCCTGGTAGTTCGGTTGGCTCCTACGGGCGCGTAGCCTCTCATTGCAAGCGCACCGCAACGCGGCATCTAAAGTTCAGCGCAGCTAATCCTGTCGCTCGCTGCCGAAAAGCCCTAAAATGTGCAAAGCCCCGACACTTCACGGTGTCGGGGCTTTGCGTTTTTAAAAAAGATTTGCCACATCCTTGAGCTGGCCGCACAAAGACGAAATGTTGGCTACGCTGAACTTCGGGTGCCGCGTTGCACTGCACTGAACTCGCAATGACAGGCGTTAGCCGGCCGCCGCCGCCAGCCGTTCGCGCATGCGCTCTTTGGCGGTGGCCGATAGCGCTGGGCCGGCAGTTTCGCGGGCGGCAGCAGCAGCGCGGGCCCAATTGGCAATCAAAATAGTTTGTTTGGAATAGCGGTTGCAGGAAAGGCACAGATGCAGATGCAGCCACAGGCCAGCGCGCTCGCGGTGCGGCATTGTGGAATCCTGGCGCTGCTCGATGAGCAGAGTAGCTTGTTGGCAGTTGATAAATCGGAGCATAGCGGATAATTAATTTTGGCCCAGGCCATGCTTTTCGAGGCAGCGACGCAACTGGAGCTTGGCCCGGTGCACGATAACCCAGTAGTTAGACGAGGTCAGGCCGAGCTCCTGACAAATTTCTTCAGCCGATAATTCCTCCACGAAGCGCATGGCGAACACCGCGCCTTGCTGCGCCGAAAGCCGCTCCTGGCACTGCCGCAAAATCTCGTGCAGCTCCTGCTGCTCCAGCGCGGCATCGGCACGGAGCCAGCTGGCGGGGGCCTGTGGGCCGGTCCAGTGGCCGTTAGCGGGGTTGAAATAGTCGGATTCGGGAACACTGCCGCCGTCGTGCAGCGCATCGAGGCCGATGTGCGGGGCGCGGGCCTGCCGACGGTAATAATCGATGATTTTGCGGCGCAGGATGACGAACAGCCAGGTGCGCTCCGAAGCTTCGGCCCGGAAGGTAGCCAGGTTAGCCAGCGCGCTGAGGAAGGTTTCCTGCACCAGCTCTTCAGCCATTTCGGCATCGGAAACGCGGCTTAGGGCGAAACGGTACAGCTCATCGCCGAAGCGGGCGGGCCACTCGGCCGGAACGGGGGTTGCTGGGGTCATGCGGGGCGGGTTGAGTCGCGCCACAATATTACGCTTCGCTCAACGAGCAATTATCAATCAGCAGTGTAGAGGTACTAGCGAGTATTTACTCATAGGTCACTGACGAAGTACCCACGCCCACAATGCGGCGCGAGGCGACTTCCTGTACCAGCACGACGACCTGCAGGTTGGAACGCTTCCAGTCGGGGGAAAGCTTAAGGGCCGAAGTGGCGCTGAAGGTGCCATTAGCTCCCACCTGGCCCAGCGGCAGCAGCTGGCGCACCACAGCCGCGTGGTGCAGCAGCAGTCCCGAGTTTTCGCCCCGCCCAATTTGGGAGGCCAGCCCGCTTTCGGTAATGGCCAGCAGCACTTCGGTGGCGGGCGTACCAGCGGGCAGGCTCCGCACCTGCACCTGGGCGGTGCCGCCCGTGGTCGTGACCAATACGGCGGCCTGCGGCGCTTTCGCGGCTTTGGCGATGGTGGCGGCTAGCTCGCCGGTGCGGCTGCCCACCAGCTCGTAGCGGCCATTCACCACGGCCTGGGGCGTGTAGGAACCCGAGCCGAAGCCCGTGGCGTACTGCCGCTGCCGCGCGGTGTAGGCCGCAGCGGAGAAGCCGTCTTTCCAGCCCAGCCGGTTCCAGTAGTCGACGTGCTCGCCGAGGGCAATGACTTCGACACCGGGCACCGACTGGGTCCGGGCCAGCTCGCGCAGAGCCGCATCGGCCGCTGGGCAACTGGAGCAACCTTCGGAAGTGAAGAGCTCGACGACCACCGGCACCCGCGGGGGTGGTGGCACCGTGCTGGGTTTGGTGGCGGGCCCAAACGCGGCAAGCAGCGGCAGCAGTAGCGTGAACGTTTTCATGGCGCTGGAGTAAAAAATAAACATTGCAATGCCGCCCCGGCCGGAGCGACAGCCGGCCAGACGCAGCCACGCGCCCATCCTTACGCTGGGTTAACGGGTATACTAAATTTATCCCCTCTTAATTTTCCGCCATTGAGAGCCCCCGCCACCCGGCTTTGTAGATTAAGATTAAATCAAACAGCTGCCAAACGTTGACGCCAAAGCCCTGAATGCGGCCCCTCCCCGATACGCGCAATACCTGCTTTATAAATAGTTGATGGTAGTTGAGCCAACGCGAAAAATCCCTCGCCAATATGATGGCGGGGGATTTCTATTTAATTCGTCCATCAAACTCCGAGGCTACTGGGCGCTACGGGCCGGCGCGGTGGCTGGCGTAGCACCAGTGCCCGTAGCTACGGGGGCGGGCGCCGTCGGCGCGGCGACCGGCGCGGGCGTGTTGAACATTTCGAGGGCCAGGCGCCAGCCAACTTCGGCTTCGCGGCGCCAGATGCGCAGGTAGCTGCCCGATTCGGCCGGGTGCTTGGCATCGCCGGGGTGGCGGTAGGTGCCCACTACGTAGCCCAGGTCGCCGCCCGCCGACAGGTAGCCGGTGGTGGAGGCGAAAAAGTAGCCCTTCTCCAGGTTTTTCATGTTGGCCACGGCGGCTAGGCCCTGCATCATCGACAGGCCGGGGCGGTACAGCCGGGCTTCGCCGCTGAGGTATTGCTGATAGGTGGCACCCGGTTTTAGCACCTCGGCGGCGGCAAATTTGTTGTCCAAGTCGAGCAGGACGCTGGTGGGGGCCATGCTGGGCGTGGCCATGGCCAGGGCCTGGCGCGGGGCCGGCACGGTAGCCGGGGCGGCCGGCGGCACGCCAATGCGCTCGATGCTCATGGTCACCGCGTACTTCCACTGGCCATCAGGCTGCTTGCGCCAGAGCGTGACGTACTCGCCGGTGGCCTGGGCGCGGTCGTTTTGCAGCATTGTCCAGGGGCCAGTGGTGTAGGCCAGGTCGCCGGTCTGGGCCACGTCGGCCAGCAGTGGGTACCAGGTCAGGCGCGTGTCAGGCTGGGCTGGGCGGGCGCTCCAGGCGGCTTGGGCTTCAACCAGCTTACCATTTTCAACGACCATCGCCGTGGGAGAAGCATTGGCTACGAATGCCGTTTTCATCCCATTTTTAATAACCTGCTCGGCAAAGGAAGCTTCGGCCGCCAATACGGCCTGACGTGGCGATTGGGCATAAACCGAACCCGCCACCAGGAGGGTAGCCAACGGCGAAAGAGTCAACTTTGTCTTCATAGGATGCAAGTGCAGTGGAGAGATATTACTAAAGTAGGCACTACGGGATAATTATACTTTATAAGCTAAGCAAAAACTGCTGCCTCCCGACCCGCTATCGAAAGCTTCTGGTCTTTTTGGGGTTGCACTGCCGGGCGCGGACTACTTTTGCGCTCCCCTTTATTCAGCCATCCTCCGCCCTGCCC
Organism: Bacteroidota bacterium; assembly: GCA_030853985.1. Classification (GTDB taxonomy): domain Bacteria; phylum Bacteroidota; class Bacteroidia; order Cytophagales; family Hymenobacteraceae; genus Hymenobacter. The sequence continues at coordinate 7,577 of JALYUH010000405.1, forward strand.
GTATGAACCTTGCCGACCTCACTGCCCGCGCCCGCCGCATTCGCCTCGTCCTCACCGATTGCGACGGCGTGCTCACCGACGGCGGCGTGTACTACTCCGAGCGCGGCGAGGAAATGAAGCGCTTCAGCATCCGCGACGGCATGGGTGTGGAGCGCCTGCGCGCCCAGGGCATCATCAGCGGCATTATGACGGGCGAAGTGTCGCCCTCGGTGCGCACCCGCGCCGCCAAGCTCAAGATTGAGGAACTACACCTCGGCATCAAGGACAAGCCGGCCTGCCTGCGCGAAATCATGGCCCGCACCGGCTTCGCGCCCGAGGAAATCGCCTTCATTGGCGACGATACCAACGACGTAGAAATTCTGAGCATGGTGGGCTTTGCCGCCTGCCCCAGCGATGCCACCTCGTTCGCTCGCGCCGTAGCCGACTTTCACTGCCAGACGCCCGGCGGCCACGGCTGCTTCCGCGAGCTGGCCGAGTTCATCATCGCCGCGCAGAGGAATAATGGGTGAATGAGTGAGTTTCGTCTGTACCATACATCCGTCCACCCGTTCACCCACTCACCGCCTACGCCGGCAGCAGGCCCTGGCGGGCGGCCAGCTTGATGAGAGCGGCCGTGTTGCGGGTTTGGGTTTTGTCCATGATGTTCTGGCGGTGAGTTTCGACGGTGCGCTTGCTGGTGAAGAGGCGCTCGGCAATTTCGGCGTTGGTGAAGCCGTCGGCCACTAGGGCCAGTACTTCCATTTCGCGCTTGCTGAGGCCCAGCGCGGCGCGCGCCACATCGCCCTGGGCCGGGCGGCCCACGTAGAGGCGCGCCAGCAGCGCCAAGCCAATGGCCGAGCACAGAAACGGCCCGCCCGCCGCTACCGTGCCCAGCGCGTGGACCAGTTCGGAGCACAGCGCCGTTTTGAGCAGGTAGCCGTGGGCTCCTAAATCGAAGGCGCGGGCCACGTAGTGCTCGTTGGTGAGCTCGCCACGGGCCAGAATGCCCAGCTGGGGCCGCTGCTCGCGCAGCCGGGCCAGCAGGGCAAAGGCGTCGGTATCGGGCAGGGCCAAATCGAGCAGCAGCACACTGGGGGCCGCGCTGGCGAGGCCGGCCAGCAGTTCGTCGCCGGTACTGGCTTCGGCCACGATTTCCAGCCCGGCCGCAGCGGCCAGCACCAGGCGCAGGGCCTGCCGCCCGGCCGGGTTGCTTTCCATGAGAAGCAGATGAATCATAGCGCGCGGGCGAAAATCTGAGGAGCAGAAATATAGGACCTTTTAAAGGGAAGCAGGCTGTTTTCGCAATTAGCAGGCCGAAACTACCACGTTTCCACGCGCCACGATAATGGACTAGGGAAAAGCCGTATAAATCCCCGCACATAGCAGTGGCT
>JALYUH010000429.1 GCA_030853985.1 Bacteroidota bacterium
GCATCGAAGCGATGTCGGCCCGCGCCGTTTACCTTACGTCCCGAAAGCGCCGTTTAAGGCCTGGCAACCGGGCTTTACGAAAAAAATATCCTCGGAAACGATTGCGGCCTTGCGTCATTTCCCGCAAAACCCTTAGCTTGCACCCCGCTTAACATTACGGTAACATGGAAGTTCAAACCTTGAAGTATCCGGCCATTCGCAACTACGTGGCGGGCCAGTCGGTAGAAAGTGCCTCTACGCCCACCATGGACGTGTTCAGCCCGCTTAGTGGGCAGTTGATTTCGACCTTGCCCCTTAGCAATGCCGCCGCGCTCGACGCCGCCGTGCAAGCCGCCAAAGCCGCCTTCCCCTCGTGGTCGGCCACGCCGATTAAGGAGCGGGTGCAAATTTTTTACCGCTATAAAACGCTGCTGGAGCGCGACATGCAAGCCCTCGCCGACCTCGTGCGCGAGGAAAACGGCAAGACCTACGACGAGGCCCGCGCCGAGGTGGAAAAAGCCATCGAGCTAACCGAGTTTGCCTGCTCCATGCCCCAACTCATTCAGGGCGAGTTTCTGGAAGTGAGCAAGGGCGTGGAGGCCCGCGCCGAGCGCAAGCCGCTGGGCGTGGTAGCCAGCATCGCCCCGTTCAACTTCCCCAACATGGTGCCCCACTGGACCATCCCGAACGCCCTCGTGCTCGGCAACACCATGATTCTGAAGCCTTCGGAGCAAGTGCCCCTGAGCGCCGTAAGAATTGCCGAACTGCTGAAAGAAGCCGGCCTGCCCGACGGCGTGCTGAACGTGGTGAACGGCGACCGCGAAATCGTGGAGGCCATTTGCGACCACCCCGATATCCAGGCCGTGAGCTTTGTGGGCTCCACCGCCATTGCCAAAGTCGTCTACATCCGCGCCACCAGCAACCTCAAGCGCTGCGTAGCCCTCGGCGGGGCCAAAAACCACCTGATGGTACTGCCCGACGCCCATCCCGAAATGACGGCCTCGAACGTGGCCGCCAGCATGTCGGGTTGCGCGGGCCAGCGCTGCATGGCCGGCTCCACCATGGTCGGCGTGGGGGCTGTTGATGGCATCGTGGCCAAAATTGTAGAAGAAGCGAAGAAGATTGTGGCCGGCCAGAACCTGGGCTCCGTCATCAGCAAAGAAGCCAAGGAGCGCATCGAAAAGCACATCAGCGAAGCCGAAGCCGCCGGTGCCAAAGTCCTGCTCGACGGCCGCCACGCCGTGGTGCCCGGCCACGAAGACGGCTACTACGTGGGGGCCACCGTCATCGACTACGTGACGCCCGACATGCGCATCGCCAAGGAAGAAGTGTTCGGCCCGGTGCTCGCCATCATGCGCACCAACACCCTCGACGAGGCCCTGGCCATAGAAAACGCCAACCCCTACGGCAACGCCGCCGCCGTGTTCACCAGCAGCGGCAGCAGCGCCCGCTACGTGATGGACCACGCCCAGGCCGGCATGATTGGCGTCAACATCGGCGTGCCCGTGCCCCGCGAGCCCTTCTCCTTCGGCGGCTGGGGCGACTCGAAATTTGGAGCCTGCGACATCACCGGGAAGAGTTCGATTGAATTCTGGACGCAGTTGAAAAAGACGACGACCAAGTGGAACCCAGAGTCGCGCGTGAACTGGATGAGCTAGAAAAGGACGTCATGCCGAGCGCAGCCGAGGCATCTCGCGTGCCGCAGTAATCCAATCGTTCAACGAAGCAAGGGAGATGCCTCGGCTGCGCTCGGCATAACGTTCCATTTCCGACGATTCAACATGAGTTTTTACGTCTATATTCTCACCAACCCAGTCCGAACCGTTCTTTATACTGGCGTCACCAATAATTTAGAGCGATGATTATACGAGCATAGCGAAGGATTAGGCGACGCTGGAAAATTTACGGGCCGCTATCAATGCAACCTGCTTATTTATTTTGAAATCAGCCCTGATGCCAACCAAGCCATTGCGCGAGAAAAGCAAATTAAAAACTGGGCTCGGGCGAAAAAGGAATTTTTGATAAACACGCTCAATCCCAGTTGGGAACCGATAGATTTACAAACCTGGAGCGGCCAACCAAATACTGCTCCTGATGTCAGCACGCGAGATGCCTCGGCTACGCTCGGCATGACGTTTTACTATAAAGGCAACGCCCAATGGAAACCACCTACGACCTCGATAAAGACCAAATCCTGCACGACAACCTCGACCACACGCTTTTCTCGTGGTCGAAGCAAACGGGCCTGAATCCCATCAACGCCGAGCGCGCCGAAGGCGTGTATGTGTACGACCGCGACGGCAAGCGTTACCTCGACTTCTCGGCCCAGCTGATGAATGTCAACATCGGCCACGGCGACCAGCGCGTGACCGACGCCGTAACCGCCCAGATGCGCGAGCTCAGCTACGTATACCCCGGCATGATTACCAAAACGCGGGGCGACCTCGGCAAGAAACTGGCCGAAATCACCGCGCCCAACCTCACCAAGGCGTTTTTCACGCTGGGCGGGGCCGAGGCCATTGAAAACGCCATTAAGCTGGCGCGGGTGTACACCGGCCGCCACAAGATTGTGACGCTGTACCAGTCGTTTCACGGGGCTTCGTACGGCGCGATGAGTGCCGGCGGCGACCCCCGCAAATTTGCCGTCGATAGCCAGGCCATGCCGGGCGTGGTGCACGTCGAAAACCCGTATTCCTACCGCTGCCCCTGGTACTCCGAAACCCCGGCGCAGTGCGCCCAGCGCGCCGCCGATGCTATGGAGCGCATCATCGGCTACGAAAACCCTGGTAGCGTGGCCGCCATTATTCTGGAAGGCGAGTCGGGCACCAGCGGCTGCATCAAGTACCCGCCCGGCTACTGGACGCGCATCCGCGAAATCTGCGACAAGCACGGCATCCTGCTCATCGCCGATGAGGTGATGTCGGGCTTTGGCCGCACCGGCAAGTGGTTCGGCTCCGACCATCACAATGTCAAAATCGACATCATGTGCATGGCCAAGGGCATCACCGCCGGCTACCTGCCCCTGGGCGCCGTGATGGTGGACGAAGCCATCTCCAAAGCCTTCGACGACAAGCCCCTGCCTTTGGGCCTTACGTATTCGGCGCACCCGGTATCCTGCGCCGCCGCCGTGGCTGTGCTCGATATTTACGAGACGGACAATCTGCTTGAAAATACCGTGGAAATGGGCGAATACATGGACCAGCAAGTAGCCCAGCTCATGCGCCACCACCCCAGCATCGGGGACTGGCGCAACACTGGCCTCTTCGGCTGCCTCGAGCTGGTGAAAAACCGCGACACCAAAGAGCCCATGGCCCCCTGGAACGCCACGGCCGCCCAAATGGACATCATGAACCAGGTAGCCGCCAAAATCCGCGAGCTGGGCATGTACACTTTTGTGCGCTGGAGCTACATCTTCATCTGCCCTCCGCTCACCATTACGAAGGAGGAAATCGACGAGGGTTTGGCCATTATTTCCGAGGCCATCAGCATTGCGGACAAATATGTTAATTAAAAATTGAGAATTAAAAATTAAAAACGGGAAATTTTAACGCAGTACATCTGAATCACTGCATATTTACCATCCTGAAATTTTTAATTCTTCATTATTAATTTTTAATTAATTCCCATGTCCATCCTCCTCAAAAACGGCCGCGTCGTCACCGCCGATTCGGACGCCGACTGCGACATTCTGATTGAAGGCGAAACCATCGTATCCATCGGCCGCAACCTGGCGGCCGAGGGCGCGGAGGTAATTGACTGCACCGGCAAGCTGATTATGCCCGGCGGCATCGACCCGCACGTGCACCTGGAAATGCCCTTTATGGGCACCTTCAGCTCCGACACCTACGAAACCGGCACCCGCGCCGCGCTGCACGGGGGCACCACCACCGTCATCGATTTCATCCTGCAGAAGCAGGGCAATTCGTTGCGTTCAGCCTTTGAGGAGTGGAGTGACCGCGCTACCGGTAACGCCGTGGGCGATTACAGCTTCCACATGGCCGTGACGGATTTCAACCCGAGCACCAGGGAGGAAATCAAGGACATGATTGCCGAGGGCATTACCTCCTTCAAAACATTCATGGCTTACAAAGGCGCGCTCATGATTGACGACGCGCAGATGGTGGGCCTGATGCAGGAAGTGAAAAAGCACGGCGGCCTCGTGACGGCCCACGCCACCAACGGCGACATGATTGACACGCTCATCGCCCAGCACCGGGCCGAGGGCCAACTTACGCCGCGCTACCACTACCTTTCGCAGCCCGAAGTGACCGAAGCCGAAGCCTCGGGCCGCTTCGCCGACATTGCCAATTACACGGGGGTGAATGCCTATATCGTGCACCTCACCTGCGAGGGCGCCCTCAACCAGGTGCGCCGCGCCACCGAGCGCAACCAGCGCGTGCTGGTCGAAACCTGCATTCAGTACCTGCTGCTCGATGCTTCCTTGTATGAGGACGAAGCCAACGGTGCGAAGTGGGTCATGTCGCCGCCGTTGCGGGAGAAAAAGGACCAGGCTACGCTGTGGGCGGGAATCAATCAGGGCCTGGTGAATGTGGTGGGCACCGACCATTGCCCCTTCATGTGGGAGCAGAAATTGATGGGCAAGGACGACTTCTCGAAAATCCCCAATGGCCACCCCGCCATTGAGCACCGCATGGAATTGCTGTTTTCGGAGGGGGTGAACAAAGGAAAGATTACGGCCCAAAAATTCGTGGAAGTGACTTCGACCAACGCCGCCAAAATCTTCGGCATGTTCCCCCGCAAAGGCACCGTTAGCATCGGTGCGGATGCCGATTTGGTGGTATTCGACCCCCAGAAAAAGCATACGATTTCGGCCAAAACGCACCACATGAATTGCGACTATTCCGGCTACGAAGGCTGGGAGCTAACCGGCAAAATCGACACAGTTTTGCTGCGCGGTAAAGTGACAGTCGACGCGGGCGAAACGAAAGTTTCGAAAGGCTACGGGCAGTTTATTAAGCGCGGAAAAACGAATATTTAGCATGTAATAACCAGCACGTCATTCCGAACGAAGTCGAGGAATTTCACACGTGGTAGTAATAAAATCGTAGCAACGGCAATGAATAGTTGAAGCACGCGAGATTCCTCGGCTTCGCTCGGAATGACGTGCTTATTCAACCTTCAAAATTCAAAGACTTAACCCTCCCCACCAATGCCCAGAATGATTAAATCCGGCCTCATCCAGATGAGCCTGCCGATGACCGAAGGCGAAGGCACCATCCAGGAAATCATGGCTGCCATGGAAGCTAAGCACATTCCGCTGATTGAGGAAGCCGGCCGCCAGGGCGTGCAAATCCTCTGTTTGCAGGAAATTTTCAACACCCCGTATTTCTGTCCCGGCCAGGACAAAGCCTGGTACGCCTCGGCCGAAGCCGTGCCCGGCCCAACCACCGAGCGCATGGCCGAATATGCCAAGAAGTACAACATGGTGATGATTGTGCCCGTGTACGAGCGCGAAGCCGCCGGCTTCCTCTACAACACCGCCGCCGTAATTGACGCCGACGGCACCTATCTCGGCAAATACCGCAAAAACCACATCCCCCACACCACCGGTTTCTGGGAGAAATTCTTCTTCAAACCCGGCAACTTGGGCTATCCGGTATTCCAGACCAAGTACGCCAAAGTGGGCGTGTACATCTGCTATGACCGCCACTTTCCCGACGGGGCCCGCATCCTGGGCCTGAACGGGGCCGAAATCGTTTACAACCCCTCGGCCACCGTGGCGGGCCTCTCGCAGTACCTATGGAAGCTGGAGCAGCCCGCGCACGCCGCCGCCAACGGCTATTTCATGGGCTGCATCAACCGCGTCGGCGAGGAGAAGCCCTGGAACCTGGGCCGCTTCTACGGCACCAGCTATTTCGTGGACCCGCGCGGCCAAATCATCGCGCAAGCCAGTGAGGACAAGGACGAATTGCTGGTTTCGGAATTCGACCTCGATATGATTGAGGAAGTGCGCAATACCTGGCAGTTCTTTCGCGACCGCCGCCCCGAAACCTATGAGAAACTGGTGGAACTGTAGGCCAAATGAACAGAACGTCATGCTGAGCGTAGCCGAGGCATCTTGCGTTTGGTAGTAATTCTAATCGCCAAAAAAAGGATTAGTTAGAGCACGCGAAATGCCTCGGCTGCGCTCGGCATGACGTTCTGTTTTTTTTCAATCACTTCGAAATACACCGCCCATTCATGGCCGAGTTTTCTACCCCTACCACCGAGCAGCAATTTGCGGAAAACTTCGCGCAGCTGAAGCCGGTAATGAACCGCACCGAGGCGCTTTACGAAAGCTCTCGCTGCCTCTTTTGCTTCGATGCGCCGTGTATAAAAGCGTGCCCATCGGGAATTGATATTCCGCAGTTTATCCGCCAGATAAATTCGGGCAATGACACGGGTGCAGCGCGCACTATTTACGAGGCCAACTACTTCGGCAATGCTTGTGGCAAAGTGTGCCCCACGGAAGTGCTCTGCGAGGGTGCCTGCGTGTATAACCTGCAGGAAGTGAAGCCGATTGAGATTGGTCGGCTGCAAAGCTTTGCTACTACCAAGGTGATTAAGAGCGGCGAAAAGCTGTTCGGCCCCGGCGTGGATAATGGGAAGCAGGTAGCCGTGATTGGAGCCGGGCCGGCCGGTATCTCGGCGGCTTGTGAGTTGCGCTCACTCGGCTACGGCGTGGATGTTTTCGAAGCGAAAGCGCAGCCTTCGGGCCTCACGGTTTACGGCGTAGCGCCGTATAAAATTACCAACGAGGAAACACTGGCCGAAATGGCCTATTTGCAGGCGCAATTCAGCTATAATACGCATTTCAATTCGGCTATTTCCTCACGTGCCGAATTGGAAAAACTGGAAGATAAATACGATGCAATTTTCCTCGGTATTGGCCTGGGGAAAACCAACGAATTGGGCTTGCCGGGCGAGGATAAAATTAATTGCACGGGGGCAGTAGAATTTATCGCCGAACTCCGGCAGCATCAGCACGAAGTGGCTGTGGGGCGCAAGGTAATTGTGCTGGGTGGCGGCAACACCGCCATGGATGCCGCGTCCGAATCGGCGCGCCTCGGGGCTGATACCGTTATTCTGGCTTACCGCCGGGCCAAGGAGGAAATGGGCGCTTACGAGTTCGAGTACGAACTGGCCAAAGGGGTAGGGGTGAAGGGCTTATTCAACGTGGCTCCGGTAGAAATTACTGGTAATGGCTACGTGGCGGGCGTGAAATTCATTCGGACCGAAACCAAGGATGGTAAGGTGCAGGAAATTGCCGGTTCCGAATTTGTGGAGCCGTGCGACATGGTAATAAAAGCCACCGGTCAGGCCAAGCAGACGGAATTCCTGGGCCTGATTCCGGGCCTAAACCTGGATGGCAAGGGCCGCATCATCGCCAATGCCCACACCGGGCAGACGTCGAACCCGAAGTATTTCGCCTCCGGCGATGCCTGGAACGGTGGCGCGGAAGTGGTGAATGCCGCGGCCGAAGCCAAGCTCACGGCGCGCGGTATTCACGCTTATTTGAGCAAGTAGCGCTGTACTGTGGACGCTGCGAGTCCGCGCGTGTAACCGACAGGAATACATTCTTTAATCTTTCACTCGCGGACTCACAGAGTCCACGGTACATTATGCCTGATTTATCCATCAATTTCGCCGGCATTAAATCGCCGAATCCGTTCTGGCTGGCTTCGGCCCCGCCCACCAATTCCGGCTACCAGATTATGAAGGCCTTCGACGCCGGCTGGGGCGGGGCGGTGTGGAAAACGCTGGGCGTGCCCGTCGTCAACGTGTCGAGCCGCTACGGCGGCCTGAACTACCGCGACAAGCGACTCGTAGGCTTCAATAATATCGAGCTGATTTCGGACCGGCCGCTCTCGCACAACCTGCGCGAGATTGAGGAAGTGAAAAAACGCTTCCCCAACCATGCCGTCGTTGCCTCGCTGATGGTGCAGAGCCGGCAGGAGTGGCACGACATCGTGCGCCAGTGCCAGGACGCGGGCGCCGACGGCTTCGAGCTAAACTTTGGCTGCCCGCACGGCATGTGCGAGCGCGGCATGGGTTCGGCCGTAGGCCAGGAGCCTAAGGTGCTGCAAACCATCGTGGAATGGGTAATGGAAGTGGCTACCAAGCCCGTCATCGTGAAGCTCACGCCCAACATCTCCGACATTACCGAACCCGCCCTGGCGGCCCGGCGCGGCGGGGCCGATGCCATCTCGCTTATCAACACGATTCAGAGCATTGTAGGCGTTGATTTGGACCAGTTCGCGCCCTACCCGATTGTGGACGGCAAGGGTACCAACGGTGGCTACTGCGGCCCGGCCGTGAAGCCCATTGCCCTGAACATGGTGAAAAACTGCGCCCAGCACCCCGACGTGCGCCTGCCCATCTCGGGCATCGGCGGCATTGAGAACTGGCGCGACGCGGTGGAGTATATTCTGTTGGGTGCCAGCTCGGTGCAGGTGTGTACGGCAGCCATGCACTTCGGCTTCGGCATCATCCGCGAGATGACGTCGGGCCTGGAGCAGTACATGGTGGAGAAGGGTTTTAACACCATCTACGACATGGTGGGCAAGGCCCTGCCCAACGTGCTGCACTGGGAAGACCTGAACATGAAGTATAAGGTGACGGCCAACATCCACCAGGACAAGTGCATTGGCTGCCAGCTGTGCTACACGGCCTGCGAAGACGGAGCTCACCAGGCTATCCGGCTTAACGCCGACACGCGGGTGCCTGAAATCATCGAGGAAAACTGCGTGGGCTGCAACCTCTGCTCGCTTGTCTGCCCCGTGGAGGAATGCATCACGATGGAGCGCACCGACGATGGTACCGAGCACCTCACCTGGAAGGAGCGCACCGCTGCCGGCACCGCGCCCACCGAGTTTGAAGACGAAAAAGCCGGTGGCCGCCACCATTGGGTGCCCGAGCCCAGCGCGGCCCTCGGCAAGGAGCGCCACAAAACCCTGCCCGGCAAAGCCCGCCTCTACTCGGGCGAAACGGTGGCCCCAGCCGAGGCTTAAGTTTTGGAAAGCGCCCGCTAAGGTGCTGGTAATATGGCCTTCTGCCAACCGGTAGGAGGCCGTTGCTGTTTATTGGTGAGCAGGTTGAGGAGGAAACGAAAAGCCAGGCTTCAGCAATGATTTCGGCCCACGTTTTGTTGTTATAACAACGCACTTCACCTGTAATTATCACGCTCCGGCGTGTTTCCAGTATCATGAAAGCTAAAGCCCTCATTTTTGCTCTTTTCCTGGGTTTATCCTCCCTTAGTGGCTGCGTGGCCTCGCTCGGCGGCCCCGATTATGGCTACTACCCTGCGGCTCAGCCCTATTACAGCTACGCCCGGCCTTACTACGCGCCCCGGCCCGTTATTGTCGTGCCGCAGCGGGGCTACTACCGGGGCGGCAACGCCTACCGGGGCGATGGCGGCTACCACCGCAGCGGCGGCAATGGCGGTGGCTACGGTGGCGGGTACCGAAGCGGCAACGGAGGTGGGGGCGGCCACCGCGGCCGCGACTAATCGGTCCAGTTAATTCGGACAACACAACAGGCTGCTCACGCAAGTGGGCAGCCTTTCTTTTTGCCAGGCCGCGCGGGTGGCCGAAAAATGCCGCAGCATCCGGCGTGCAGGGCTCATTTCGCAGTTGCTGGCTGACAACTAGCTGGCGGGCGCTTTCTTTGGCGGTGAATCCACGTTAATCTTGCCGATGCAACATTCCTTACGCTGCTCAAAACCTGCTCATTTTGCTTATTTATTGCGCATAGTGCTGTTGCTGCCGCTGGCGAGCCGCGCGCAGGGCTACGCCGAAGGCATCAGCCTGAGCTACGAGCGGCTGCCGCTACAACTCAAAGCGCCGGACAAACCTGTTTTCCACGCCGATGTGTACCGGGCCAGCGCCATTGTGCCCGTGGCCCCGGCCGCCGACAGCAGCCACAGCTTCCTGGCCGGGGCCAGCCTGGAAGCATTGCGCTTTGCCGGCAGCCGGCCCGGCTTCGGGGTGGGCACGGTGTATGGGTTTTCGCCCATTGTCGGCTACCGGCGGCGGCTGAGCGAGCGGCTGGAAATCACCGCCCTGGCCCTGCCAGCGCTGAATTCGGACCTGCGCGAGGTGCGCGGCGCCGATATTACCTGGGGCGGCGTGCTACGGGCGGCCTACCGCCTTAATCCGCGCCGGGCCTACCGCCTCACGGTGGGCTACCGGCAGCAGTTCTACGGGCCGCAGTACGTGCTGCTGCTGGGGCTCGACTGGCGGCTGGGGCCGCGGTGGCGGCTATTTGGCGACTTGCCCACCAGTTTCACGGCCAGCTATGCCGCCGCGCCGCGGGTCAACGTCGGTTTTAGCCTCACGGGCATCAACACCGCCTACCGGCTACTGGATAACGACCAGTACCTGCAATACCAGCAGGGCCACTACGGCCTGTTTGCCGAAACCTACCTCAGCAGCCATTGGGCACTGCGGGCCACGATGGCCTACGCCGTCACGCGGCGCATCGAAGTGTATGCCCGCGACCAGCAGTGGCCGGCCACTGTCGACTATATCGGGCTGGGCACGGCCCCCACGCCATTAAGCGCCCCCATTGAAAAAGGCCTGGCGTTCCGGCTGGCGCTGAGCTACCGGGTTGTGGCCCCCTGATGCGCGGCTTCGGCTGGTGCTGCTTCTAGCGTCGCCTGGCTACCCGTTTTGGGGGAATCTGCGTGAATGGCGGTCGTGGTATCGCGCAGGTGCTGCGGCCGCCGCTTATTCTTCACTGCCTGGATTTCGGCCACAATGGCCAGCGCGATTTCCTCCGATGTCTCGCCGCCCAGGCTCAACCCAATGGGGCTGTGCAGGCGGTTTTGCAAAGCATCCATCATTCCTGCTTCGGACAAACCCAGTTTCTCCTCGCCCAGCAGCCGCCCGGCTTTGGCGCGGGGACCGAGCAAACCAATGTAAGGCGCGGCCGTGGGCAGCAGCGATTGCAGTGCGGCCAGGTCGTAGGCATAGTTGTGGCTAAGCAGGACGTGGTATGCGCCCGCGTCCGGTACCTGCGTTTCCAACTCCCGCACCGGCACGATGCGCACCTCCGCCGCCTCCGGGAAGCGGGCGGCCGTGGCCAGATTGGGCCGACCATCCATTACCGTGATGTGCCAGCCGAGCGAGGCCGCCAGGTGCACCAGCGGCTGCGCATCGTTGCCCGCGCCGTACACCACGAGGCGCAGCGGCGGCACCAGCACCTCCAGCAGCGCCCGCACCGGGCCGGCATCGGTTTCAATATCAAGCACCCGCGACAGTCCCTGCGCCAGCGTGGCGCGGGCGGCCTCGGCCAGCGGGCCGGCCAGCAGCGGCGTGCCCCGTAGCGTGCCGGCGGCCGACAGCAGCACCCGCTGCCCCACGGCCGCTTTCAGGCCCGAATTATCGGTTTCAAACACGGTGGCCAGCACGGTGGGCTCGGGGTGTTGGGCGAAGCCGCGTAGCAGTTCCACGGGGTTGTTGGGGGCGGCAAAGTCCAGCGGTTCGAGCAGGATGCGGACCACGCCCTGGCAGCCGGGGCCGAGGCCGTGGCGGGGGTCGTCCTCGTCGCGGGTGTCGTAGGTAACCAGCGCGGGCTGGCCCCGGAAAATGGCCTGGCGGGCGCGCTGGCGGGCATCGCCCTCCAGGCAGCCCCCGCTGATAGCCCCGGTCAGCTCCCCGTCTTCGGTGACGAGCATGCGGGCCCCGGGGCGGCGGTAGGCCGAGCCTAGCACTTCGACCACGGTGGCCAGGGCGCAGGGGCGGCGGGCTTCGCGGTGGCGGTCGTAGGCGAGGAGCAGGCGTTGGAGTTCAGTCATGCGGTGGTAGGTTGCGGAAGGAAATACGCCCGCGGGCGGGGCGGGGTTATGTAAACCCCGGACTAGGAAGCGCGGTTTGGTTGCGGTAGTGCGCCGCCGGCCAGTGGCGTGTATATTGAGCTTATGACCGCCATTCCCCTCTATCAGCTGAATGCCCTCACCGAAACGGCGGAACGACCGGCGGCGGTTTTCTTTCTGGGGCCGAACTCCGCGCCGTCGCATCCGCCTATCGACCTGCCATACCGGAGCAACTACTACAAAATTGGGCTCTGCCTGCGCGGCCACGCCCGCCTGAACGTCAACCTCGAAACCTACGATATCGGCCCCAATTCTTTGATGCTATTGTCGCCGTACGTCATCAAGCAATGGCCATTCATGTCGGCCGATTTTGAGGGGTTGAGCATTTTTTTTACCCGGGAATTTATTTCGGATAATAGCAGCCTGAATCCGGACACCTTCGCGTTTTTTGAGCGGGATGCCCAGCACGTTTTTCCGCTCACCGCCAATCAGACCGCCAACATTACCGCGCTGCTGCATGCCATCGAGCAGAAATTCGAAGCGCCGCACGCTTATCGGGTAGAAATTCTGCGCAGCCTCATCCATATTCTGCTGCACGAAACCGCGCCCATCTACAGCGCGCAGCACGTTTTGGCCAAGGCCGTCCAGACGCGCAGCCAACTCATCGCCGCCGAATTCAAGCAGCTGGTCAATCGCCACTACGCCACCGAGCGCAGCCTGGGCTTTTATGCCGACAAGCTCTGCATCACCCCCAAGCACCTGGCCGAAACCGTGAAAGCAGCCACCGGCAAGCGCGCCGTAGCGTGGCTGGCCGAAGCCGTGCTGCTGGAAGCCCACGTCCTGCTCCAAAATCCGGCCCTGACCGTCGGCCAGATTGCCGACACCCTGCACTTTGCCGACCAGTCCACGTTCGGCCGGTTTTTCCGGAAAAGCGTTGGGGTTACGCCGGCCCGGTACCGCCAAGCTGGAGCGCGAACCTTGTAGTTCGCGTCACGCAACGCCAATCATTGAAACAGTGCGGGAACGCGAACTACAAAGTTCGCGCCACCGTTTGCCGCCATTTGGCCCAATCTTCCCGCCGTTTGGCCCTTTCCCCAAGCCGCCCTCCGACGGAGCTTTGCCCTATGAAAATCATTCTCACCGGTTCCCTCGGGAACATCAGCAAACCACTGGCCAGCGCGCTGGTGCAGCAGGGCCACGCCGTCACGGTCATCAGCAGCCAGCCGGAAAGGCAGGCGGAAATCGAAGCCTTGGGGGCCACCGCCGCCATCGGTAAGTTGGAAGACGTGGAGTTCCTGACGGCCACTCTCACCGGTGCCGACGCCGTGTACCTGATGGTGCCGCCCCATTTTGCCGTGGCGGATTCGCGGGCGTACCACCAGCAAATCGGCCGCAATTATGCCCAAGCCGTTCAGCAATCGGGCGTGCGGCAGGTGGTGCAGCTCAGCAGCTGGGGCGCGCATCTGGCGGAGGGCACGGGCGGCATTCTTGGCTCGCACGATGTAGAGGTTATCCTGCGCGCGGTGCCAAGCATTGCGCTGACGCACTTGCGGCCTACTTCCTTTTACACCAATCTGTATAGCTCGGTTGGGATGATAAAAGGGCTGGGAATGCTGGGCGCCAACTATGCGGGCAACATCAAAGTGGCCTTTGTGCACCCGCGCGATATTGCCGTAGCCGCCGCTGAAGAGCTTACAAAACCATTTATCACAACCGGTCAAACAGTCCGCTACGTGGCCAGTGACGAGCGTACGGCCGACGAAGTGGCGCACGCCATCGGCACAGCCATTGGCAAGCCCGACCTGAAATGGGTGGCTTTCACCGACGAGCAAATGCGGGAAGGCATGGTAAAAAACGGCGTGCCGGCCCACCGAGCCAACGAGGTTGTGGACATCTACGCCAGCATCAACAGCGGCAAGCTGGGCGAGGACTATTGGCAGCATAGGCTCACTTTGGGCCATGTGAAGCTAGAAGATTTCGCGCAGGAATTCGCGGCCGCTTTTTAAGGTCGGTGTACCAAGTGGTCAGGTGTCAAATGCAGCCGATGCCTGACCACCTGGTTATTTACCAGGTAGCTCCAAGGCTGGCCAGCCTAATAGTTGCGGCCTGCAAAGCTTGCCAGACCGTCAATGGTGAATAAATTGCCGTGACAAACCCTGATAGCCCAACGCTGGAGTTAAACCGCCGCGAAGCGAATCCCACCAAGTCCTACCTCTCCAAAAGCCCGCTCCGGGTAAACGGAGAAACCACCGATTGGCAGGGCCACTCCCTCAAGTAACTCAACGCCATGAAGGAGTACCTTGAGCGACTGAAGCAGCTTAGAGCTGAGGCGATTGAGGATTAAATAATATTCCAAAATGTGTTGCACTCAAAATAGTGTTAATTACTTTAGAAAAGTTTTTAATAGTAATGAAAAAGAAAGATATTAAAGCGTTTTTTGATGCTATAGGAAAAAATAATGTCCATGAAGTGAAAGAACTTGTGTTCGCCAATAGTCAATATTTGACAACGACCAATTTTGCACCTCCCAAAAAAGATGACGGTCAGTCAGGACTTCAAGTAGCGTTCAAAACAGGCAACTTTGATATTGCTCAATTTTTAATTGATGAAGGCGCAGATATTGATTTTATTGATTCATCAAGCATTAATGACTGGAGTGCGCCTGTTTTGCACGATAGTATTAGAGCCACGATTTTTAATTCATTTACAGTTCAAAAAGACACCAGCAAATTCGATAAGGCATTTTTGCTTCTTCAATTGATGCTGAATAAAAAAGCAAATCCTAATTCAGTTGATTCTTATGGTAATAATTGCTTGCATAGAGCAATTATGGACTCGAAGCAAATGATTGATAATCCAACTGCAGATTTGAATAACGGAATTTTATTGGGGCAAATTAGAAATGTTTTTCAAACCCTTATTTCAGCAGGTGCAGATATTGATTCGTCAAATGAATCAAGGCCGAGTGCTGTAAACATGGTTGCCAATTTTAGGTTAGAGCAGTTTCATTTATGGTAAAATATATAACGTCTTTCACCATATTTCCTCGATAGCCAATACTGTTAGACCCAAAAACGCCCCGCAACCAATTCGTTGCGGGGCGTTTCTCTGTGCGGCAATAGCTGCTTCAGCTACGCGCGGGGGGCTTGGTTACTTCCAGCCGCCGCCTAGGGCCCGGTACACGTTCACCGAGGCGTTGAGCTGCTGCATCCGGGTTTCGATGAGGTCGAATTTCGACTCCAACGCGTCGCGCTGGGTGAAGAGAACTTCCGTGTAGTCGGCGCGGGCGTAGCGGAATAGGCTGTTGGAAATATCCACCGACTGGTTGAGGGCGGCTACTTCCTTGGCTTTCGCATCGTAGCTCTGGGCCAGGTTGCTGATGTTGGATACCTGGTTCGACACCTCGACGTAGGCGTTCAGTACCGTCTTTTCGTAGCGGTACACGGCCTGCGTTTGCAGGGCGTTGGCGTTGTAGTAGAATGCCTTGATGCCGTTGCGGTTGAACAGCGGGCCGGCCAAATCGGCACCCAGCGCATAAAGCAACGACTGGGGCGACGACACCAGCAGGCCGGGCGTGAAGGCCGCCAGCCCGACGCCGCCGGTAAGGCCTAGCGAAGGGTAGAAATTGGCGCGGGCCACCATTACGTCAATCTTAGCGGCGGCCAGCTGCTGCTCGGCCTGCCGGATATCGGGGCGGTTGGTAAGCAGCTGCGCGGGCGAACCAGCCTGGGTGACAAATGGCAGCAAATCGTTGAACGACTGAATATTGCGCGCTACCGGCTGTGGGTAGCGGCCGGCCAAGTAGTTCAGCTTGTTTTCGGTCTCAACGATGCTCTGCTGGAGCTTGAACTGCAGGGCGCGGGTGTGCTGCACCTGGGCCTCAAAGCGTTTCACGGCCAACTCGGTGGCGCGGGCCGATTCCTTCTGGAGCTTCACCAGCTCCAGCGCATTACTTTGGATACCAATGTTTTGCTTTACGATGGCCAACTGATTATCGTAGGCCAGTAGCTCGTAATACGAGTTGGCGATTTCGGCAATCAGGTTAGTTACCATGAAGTTTTTACCCTCCACAGTGGCCAGGTAGCGGATGGCGGCCGCCTTCTTGGCATTGCGCAGCTTGTGCCAGATATCGACCTCCCAAGTGGCAAAAGCACCCACCTGGAAATTGGTGAGCGGGTCGGGCGTGCGGCGTCCTTCCTTGATGTCAATATTCTCCTCCGTCGCGCCTTGCAGGGTGTAGCGGCCTACTTTCTCCGCGTCGGCCCGGGCCCCGAGGCGCACGAAGGGTAGGTACTCGCCCTGGCGAGCGCGGATTTCGTTTTTGGCAATCTCAATTTCCTGGAGCGTGATGTTTAGCTCCTGGTTGTTTTGAAGCGCCGTTTCGATGAGCGCCTGCAGGTTGGGGTCGGTGAAAAACTGCTTCCACTGCACGCGGGCCGTTGTGGCGCTGTCGAGTGAAGCGGTCGACGTGGCCGTGGCGGTCGAATAGCTGGCCGGCACGTTGCGGCTTTCATTCTTCACCACTAGCTCGGGCGTTTTGCAGGCCCCCACGGCGAGGGCCAGGCTGGCCGCGCCGAGGCATTGATAAATTCGTTTTTTCAGCATGATAAGCTGTTTATTCTTGCTTTATTGATTTCACCAGAAGGTGCTGATTTTATAGGCACATTGCTGCTTTAATAATCGTAGCTGGGCGATGTAGAGACGCAAATATGCATCTCTACATTGCTCAGATACTATGCGTAAGGCTCCATTTCCTCCAGCTGCACGCGGGGCTCCACGCCTTCCAGAATAGGCGACTCGTTCTCGTCCTTAATCAGCTTGCTGTTGCCGGCCAGGGTGCCGAAGAAGTAGTACAGGCCGGGGATGATGATTACCCCGAACACGGTGCCGAACAGCATGCCGCCCAGTGCCGAGCTACCGATGGTCCGGTTGCCGATGGCGCCGGCGCCAGTAGCCACCACCAGCGGAATGAGGCCGGCGATGAAGGCGAACGAGGTCATCAGAATCGGGCGGAATCGCACCTTAGCTCCTTCAATGGCCGCGTCGCGGACCGACATGCCTTCCTCGTGTTTCAGGGCCGCGAATTCCACAATCAGTACCGCGTTTTTACCCAGCAGACCCACGAGCATCACGAGGCCTACCTGCGCATAAATGTCGTTGGCCAGGCCCGTGAGCTTGATGAACAGGAACGACCCGAACACGCCCGCCACCAGGGAGAAAATAACGGCCAGCGGCAGCAGGAAGCTCTCATACTGCGCGGCCAGCACCAGGTACACGAACACCAGCACAACCAGGAAAATCACGGTCGATTCGTTGCCGCGGCCCACTTCGTCTTTCGACAGGCCACCCCAGTCGATGTCGTAGCCGTGGGGCAGGGTCTTGGCCACTTCCTGCACCGCTTTCAGGGCCTCACCGCTACTGAAACCCTCCGCCGCACCGCCCCGGATGGAGGCCGTGGTGTACATGTTGTAGCGGTTGATTTCGTTGGCTCCCTGCGACTTCACAATTTTCATGAATGCCGAGAACGGCACCATTTCGCCCTTGTCATTCTTGGCCCACATGTTCAGCACGTCCTGCGGCAGCCGGCGGTATTCGGGCGAAGCTTGCACGTACACCTTGAAAAAACGCTGATATTTGATGAAACCCAGCTCGTAAGTCGAGCCCACCATGATAGACAGCGTGTTCATGGCGTTGCCGATGCTCACGCCTTTTTGCATGGCCAGTTCGTTATCGATTTTCAGCTCGTACTGCGGATATTCGGCCGAGAAGAAGGTGAACAGGCCCGCCAGCTCCTTGCGCTTTTTCAGTTGGACCATGAACTCGTTGTTCACTTTTTCCAGTGCTTTGTAGTCGCCCGAGTTCGTTTTATCCAGCAATTGCAGCTGGAAACCACCCGCTGCGCCGTAGCCCGGCACCGCCGGCGGCTCGAAGAATTCGATGGTCGCGCCGGGAATCTGCTTGGCTTTTTTCTCTAGGTTGCCGATGATTTCGGCAATGGATTCCTTGCGCTCCGACCACGGTTTCAGGTCAAGCAGCAGGGTACCCGCATTCGAGCCCCGGCCTTCGGTAAGTACCTCGTAGCCAGCCAGCGAAGAAATATTGGCCACGCCTGGAATGTCCTTGGACAGGTCAGCCAGGCGGCGCGATACGGCGTTGGTTTGTTCCAGCGTGGTGCCGGGCGGCGTCTGCACAATGGCGTAAATCAGGCCTTGGTCCTCGCTTGGAATAAAGCCAGCCGGCAGCTTCGCCGTAATGGCCCAGATGCCCAACCCAAAGGCCAGTAGCATCCCGAAGGTGATGAGCCGGTTGGCCACAATGCGCTGCAACAGGCCAGTGTAAGCGTTGGTCAGCTTTTCGAAGCCCCGGTTGAACCAGTCGAAAAAGCGCTGCAGCGGCGTTTGCTTCTTGGGCTGGCCGTGGTGGTTTTTCAGAATCATGGCGCAAAGCACTGGCGTCAGCGTCAGGGCCACGATACCCGAAATCACAATGGCGGTAGCCATGGTAATGGAGAACTGGCGGTAGAAAATGCCCACCGGGCCGCTCATGAACGACACCGGAATGAATACGGCCGTCATCATGATGGTGATGCCGATAATGGCTCCGCTAATTTCGCCAACTACTTGCCTGACGGCATTGTAGGGCGATAGGTGCTGTTCATCCATCTTGGCGTGCACGGCCTCAATTACCACAATGGCGTTGTCGACCACAATACCAATCGAAAGCACCAGCGCAAACAGCGTAATCATGTTGATGGTGAGGCCGAACGCCTGCATGGCCATAAAAGAGCCCACCAGCGATACTGGCACGGCCAGCGCCGGAATCAGCGTCGAGCGCCAGTCGCCGAGGAACAGGAACACCACTAGGGCCACCAGAATAAAGGCGTCGCGCAGGGTATGGATTACGTTCTCAATCGAGGCGTCGAGGAAGTTCGACACGTCGTAGGTGATTTTGTAATCCATGCCCGGCGGGAAGGTTTTCTTCAGCTCGTCCAGCTTGGCTTTCACCTCTTTAATTACATCCGACGCGTTCGAGCCATACGTCTGCTTCAGCACGATGGCCGCCGACGGGTACTGGTTCAGGT
>JALYUH010000455.1 GCA_030853985.1 Bacteroidota bacterium
GGAACGCCCCCACCTGGCCCTGCACTATTTAACCCCCAACCAAGTCCATTTGCAAGGAAAAAGCCCCGCCGGAAAATCCGAGCAGGGCCCTTGCCTTATTTCTGTCAACATATAGCCGGACGGGACACACTTACGCTTCGGGCGAAGCCTAGTTAGCGGGCATCAATACGGTGTCAACTACGTGGGTGATGCCGTTGCTCGACACCACGTTGGGGATGGTGACAGTGCTCATGCCGCCTTTGGCGTCTTTCAGCATCACGCTGTTGCCGCGCTTCATCACGGTCAGGGTTTCGCCTTCCACGGTGGTCAGGGTCTGGCCATCTTTCAGGTCCGACGCCATGAGGCGGCCGGGCACCACGTGGTAGGTGAGGATTTTGGTGAGCGTAGGCTTCATCTCGGGCGTCACCAGCGAGTTTACGGTGCCGGCGGGCAGCTTATCGAAGGCCGCGTTGGTGGGGGCGAATACGGTGAAGGGGCCGGCGCTTTTCAGCGTCTCGACCAGGCCGGCGGCTTTCACGGCCGCCACCAGCGTGGTGTGGTCGGAGCTGCCCACGGCGTTGTCCACGATGTCCTTATCGGCTGTCATCATCGCGCCGCCAACCATCACGCCTTTGCCCATGCCCGCCATGCCGCTCATATCGCCTTTGCGGGGTTTGGTTTTAGCCTTCATCTTATCGCCGGCTTCCGACTTGCCTTTTACCTTCATTTTGCCGTCGGCCGCCATTTTGGTTTTGGTAGTCATGCCATCGGCTTTAGTCTTGGTCTTGTCGTCGTCGCTCTTGGTTTTCATGTCCTGCGCAAACGAGGGGGCCGAGCAGGCAACGGTGAGGGCGAGGGCGGCGAAAATGGATTTCGTGTTCATAAGACGGGAAATTGGGGTGAGGGAGTTGGTATGGTCGAGCTATACGGCCAAATGGCAGTATTCGGTTTGTTATTCACCCAACTCCTTCACCAGCTGCCTACAAATCACCTGCGCCCACTATTCCCCGTGGTTACCGACGCGGCTTCGATACCGAAAACGGCGCGTCGGCTGCCAACGTGCCGCGGCCGGTATTCGGGGCGGGCACCATCTCAAAATCCAGCGTCGCGCCCTGCACCAAGGCCGCGTGGCTGAGCCAGTTGCGGCTGTAATCCTGCCCGTTTAGCCGCAGCCCGCCCACGTAGCGGTTGGCGGCCGAGCTCTGCGGCGCGTTCAGTACCACGTCTTTACCAGCGGGCAGGTGCAGCGTCACCTTCGGGAAGAGCGGCGCGCCGAGCACGTACTGGTCGCTGGCCGGGCACACGGGATAAAAGCCCAGCGCCGAAAACACGTACCACGCCGAAGTCTGGCCGTTGTCCTCGTCGCCGCAGTAGCCGTCGGGGGTGGGCTTATACAGGCGGTTCAGCACCTCGCGCACCCAGTATTGCGTTTTCCAGGGCTGGCCGGCGTAGGCATACAGGTACAGCATGTGCTGCACCGGCTGGTTGCCGTGGGCGTACTGGCCCATATCGGCAATCTGCATCTCCTTGATTTCGTGGATAACCTCGCCGTAATACGAGTCGTCGAACGTGGGCGGCAGCCGGAAAATCGTATCCAGCGTGGCCACGAAGGGCTTTTTACCGCCCATCAGATTCATCAGCCCCTGCACGTCGTGAAACACCGACCAGGTGTAGTGCCAGCTGTTGCCCTCCGTGAAGGCGTCGCCCCACTTGAAGGGGTTGAAAGGGGTCTGGAACGTGCCATTCTGGTTGCGGCCGCGCATCAGGCCCACTTGGGGGTCGAAAAGGTGGCGATAGTTCTGGCTGCGCTTTTCGTAGAGCGCCACTTCTTTGGCCGGTCGGCCCAGCGCCCGGCCCAACTGGGCAATGGCAAAGTCGTCATAAGCGTATTCAAGCGTGCGGGCCGCGCTTTCGTTGATTTTGACGTCGTAGGGCACGTAGCCGAGCTTGTTGTAGTACGCCACCCCGGCGCGCCCCACGGCCGTGAGCGGGCCAGCGTTGTTCGCGCCGTGGGTCAGGGCTTCGTAGAGCACCTGCATGTCGGCCCCGCGCACGCCTTTCAGGTAGGCATCGGCCACCACCGAGGCCGAGTTGTTGCCCACCATCACGTTGCGCAGGCCGGGGCTGCCCCACTCGGGCAGCCAGCCGCTCTCGCGGTAGGCATTGGCCAGGCCCTGCTGAATCTCGGTATTCACATCCGGGTACACGAGGTTCAGGAAGGGAAACAGCGCCCGAAACGTGTCCCAGAACCCGGTATCGGTGTACATAAACCCAGGTTTCACTTCGCCATTAAACGGGCTGTAGTGCACCGGCTGGCCAGCCGCATCCAGCTCATAAAACTTGCGCGGAAACATCAGCGAACGGTACAGGCACGAGTAAAACGTGCGCATCTGCGCATCGGTACCGCCTTCGGCCTGCACCCGGCCCAGGGCGGCATTCCAGGCGGCGCGGCCCTTCTGCTTCACGGTTTCGAAGTCGTCGGTGCCGATTTCGCGCAGGTTCAGCTCGGCCTGCTCGGCGCTGATAAACGACGAGGCCACCCGGCACTGCACCTGCTCGCCCTTGCGGGTTCGGAAGCCCAGCACCGCGCCCACGTGGGCGGCCGTAGCTTCCAGCGCAGCAGCATCCAGTACTTTATCCTTGAAAACGTGGGTGTTGGCAAAGGGCCGGTCGAACTGCACCACGAAGTAGTTGCGGAAGTTGGCCGGCACGCCACCCCGGTTTTTGGTGGTGTAGCCGACAATCTTGTTTTCGGCGGGCAGCAGCTGCACGTGCGAGCCTTTGTCGAGCGCATCGAGCACCACGTAGGCGCTGTCGGTGCGCGGGAAGGTGAAGCGGAAGCGGGCCGCCCGCTCGGTGGGAGCCAGCTCAGTGGTCACGTCGTGGTCGGCCAGGTACACGCGGTAGTAGTAGGGCGTGGCAGTTTCGGCTTTGTGCGAAAACCAGCTGGCCCGGTCGTCCTCGGCAAACCGCAGCTTGCCGGTGAGGGGCATGAGCACGAACTGCCCGTAGTCGTTCATCCAGGGCGAAGGCTGGTGCGTCTGCTTGAAGCCCCGGATTTTATCGGCCCCGTAGCTGTACTGCCAGCCGTCGCCCATTTTGCCGGTCTGCGGCGTCCACGAGTTCATGCCCCAGGGCCGGGAAATATCGGGGTAGGTATTGCCATTCGAAAGGCTGGGCTTGGAATCGGTGCCCACCAGCGGGTTCACCCAGTCCACCAGCTCCGTGGTTTGGGCCTGGGCCGGGCCGGCGGCCAGCAGCCCCACGCCGGCCAGCCATGTCAGGATACATTTTACCATCATGCCGGTAAATGTACACGGTGGGTTCGTTCGGGTCCCGTGCCGGCTGGCAATTCTCCCCAGCCTGAACATTCGAAAAGCAAAAACCCCATTTCCAGGCTGGAAAAGGGGTTTTTAGTGGCCATGTTAGGAATCGAACCTAAATCAAGAGCTTCGGAAACTCTCATACTATCCGTTGTACGACATG
The DNA here is from genome assembly GCA_030853985.1 of Bacteroidota bacterium. Taxonomy (GTDB): domain Bacteria; phylum Bacteroidota; class Bacteroidia; order Cytophagales; family Hymenobacteraceae; genus Hymenobacter. The sequence continues at coordinate 3,466 of JALYUH010000455.1, forward strand.
GCCGTTACTTGATAGGACTGCAAAAGTAGCCGCAAAAGCACGCGGGGCCAAATTAAGCGGCCATTTTTCTGCCCACCACGCTAAGCTCAGCCATAACCTTCACGTTGAAAAGCCGGTTAAGCCAACCAACAACCTGTATTCTTTCACCTCCAAAATACCCCCAATGAAAAAGAACCTGTATACCGCCGACGCGTCGGCCGTGGGTGGCCGTAGCGGCCACGTGCGCTCCGCCACCGGCATCATCGACCTCGATATGAGCGTGCCCGAAGGCCTGGGCGGCAAGAAAAACGCCACCAACCCCGAAGAGCTGTTTGCCGCCGGCTACGCCTCGTGCTTCCAGCAGGCCCTGCTCGTCATCGCCCAAAAAGCCGGCGACCGGCTCGACCCCGAAACCACCGTGCAGTGCTCCGTCACGCTGTTTCAGGACGGCGAAGCCTATGGCTTGAGCGCCGTGCTCGACGTGGACCTCAAATCCTTCGACCAACCTAAAACCCTGGAGATGGTGCGCAAGGCCCACGAAATCTGCCCCTACTCGGTGGGCACCCGCGGCAACATGGAAGTAGAGCTGCGCGTGAAAGGCGAGGCCGTGGTGTAGGGATTATAAATTTCGAATTATAAATTATAAATGGCCACCGGAGATGCTCCAGTGGCCATTTATAATTTATAATTCGAAATTTATAATTACCGCTACGCGGCTAGCACTTCCTTCACGCGGGCGGCAGCATCTTTCAGCAGCGTGGCCGAAAATACTTTCAGGCCGCTTTCGTCGATGATGCGGGCACCTTCTTCAGCGTTGGTGCCTTGCAGGCGCACGATAATGGGCACGCGGATGTCGCCGATTTTCTTGTAGGCTTCCACCACGCCGTTGGCCACGCGGTCGCAACGCACAATGCCGCCGAAGATGTTAATCAGGATGGCCTTCACGTTCGGGTCCTTCAGAATGATGCGGAAGCCCGCTTCCACCGTCTGGGCGTTGGCTCCACCCCCAACGTCGAGGAAGTTGGCGGGCTCGCCACCCGAGAGCTTGATGATGTCCATGGTGGCCATGGCCAGGCCGGCGCCGTTCACCATGCAGCCCACGTTGCCGTCGAGCTTCACGTAGTTCAGGTTGTTCTGGCTGGCTTCCACTTCCAGGGGGTCTTCCTCGTTGAAGTCGCGCAGAGCCACGAAATCCTTATGGCGATACAGGGCGTTTTCGTCCAGCGTCACCTTGGCGTCCACGGCCAGGATTTTGTTGTCCGACGTTTTCAGCACCGGGTTGATTTCGAACATAGCCGAATCAGTTTCGTCGTAGGCCTTATACAGGGCCGTCACGAACTTCACCATTTCCTTCTGCGCCTCACCTTCCAACCCGAGGTTGAAGGCAATTTTGCGGGCCTGGAAGCCCTGTAGGCCCACGGCGGGGTCTACGTGCTCGCGGTGGATTTTCTCGGGGTGCGACTCGGCTACCTCCTCGATATCCATGCCACCCTCGGTGGTGTAGATGATGACGTTTTTGCCCAGCGCGCGGTCCAGCAGCACACTCATGTAGTACTCCTTGGGCTCCGAAGCGCCGGGGTAGTACACGTCCTGCGCGACCAGGATTTTATTCACCTTGCGGCCTTCGGCAGTGGTTTGCTTGGTGATGAGCTGCATGCCCAGGATGTTGCCAGCGATTTCCTTCACCTGCTCCAGGTTTTTGGCGAGCTTCACCCCGCCTCCTTTGCCCCGGCCGCCCGCGTGAATCTGCGCCTTAATGACGTACCAGCTGGTGCCAGTGTCAGCGGTCAGTTTTTCGGCGGCGGCCACGGCCTCCTCGGGGGTATCGGCGGTGATGCCTTCCTGCACGCGGACGCCGTATTTTTTCAGGATTTCTTTGCCCTGATATTCGTGAATGTTCATAAAAACGGGTAAGGGGTGGTTTTAGCTACGCTACCTCGCGGTTTGATTGGCACGAAAGTACGGCAACGCGCCGGGTTTACGCACGTCGGCGAGCTGTAGCGCGGACTTTGTAGTCCGCGTCCCCACGCCGCCCCCAACGATTTGCGAACGGTGCGGGGGCGCGAACTACAAAGTTCGCGCTACTATCGCACGACGCCGCTACTGCCCGTACCAGCGCGCCAGCACGGCCTCGGCGGGCTTGTGCTGGGGCGTGAAATCGGCGTGGCGGCGGGCCGGGCCGTCGGCCTGCAGGCTCGGGTACCACTTCCAGATGTACATGCCTTTGAGCCAGGGCAGGCCCCAGCAGGCCCGGAACAGGGCTTCGTAGCACCGGGCCTGGGTGGCCTCATCGGCGGGCGCGACGGCGGCCATTCGTTCGGGCCACTCCCAGGGTTTGGCGGCGGCATCGGGCGTGGTTTTGTAGCCTATTTCAGTGAAAACGACCGGCTTGTTGATTTTCTTCTGCCACTGCGCCAGCTTCTGCAAATGGGGCTGCCAGCCGCGCAGTAGCGAATCGAGCGGCGGGTTGGGCTGGGTGCAGAGCGGGAAATATGCCTGAATACCCACATAGTCGAGCGCGTCCCAAAACCGAATCTGCTCGTACTCGCCGCTCCAGTTGGCGGCGTAGGTGAGCGGGCCGTGGTACACCCGCCGAATCTGCTTGATGAGGCTGCGCCAAGCCTTTTCGTTGGCCGGCTCGGTAGCGTGCTGCAACTCGGTGCCAATGCACAGGCCTTCGAAATGTTCAGCTTCGGCCAGCGCGGCGTAGTGCAGGATAAATGGGGCGTAGCTGGCGAACCACGCGTCCCAGTCGGCTGGGGTGCTCATGTTGATATCGCCGGGCCAGGAGCTGCGGCCGCGCACCCACAAGTGCGGCTTCAGCAGCGTGCGGATGCCTTTGGACCGGGCCAGCCGGGCCGTGTGGGCAATGCCAGCGTCGCTCTCGCCCCACAACCCCCAGCGCCCGTTGGGCCGCCCGAAATTGGTGCGAATGGCCGGCTCGGTAGCACTGGCCTGCCAGCCAAAGGGCATCTGGGCCAGCCAGCTCACGTGGTCCTTGAGCAGCGGGGCCAGCGCCTCGGCCGTGATGGAATCGCCGCCCACCCAGCTCACGCCGCGCTGGCGGGTGCTATCGGACACCACTGCGCCCGCGCCGCGCCGGGCAAAGGGCGCGCCGAAGGGCGAAGGGGCTGCGGCCAGCGTTTGGGCCTCGCGGGCGGCATCGGCGGGGGCAGTAACGTGGCGGGGCCGAAACCAGGAATACAGCAGCAGCGGCAGCACAGCCGCCAGGGCCCAGGGCCACCAGCGCTGCGCCGGAACGGGGGGCGGCGTCATGTTGGAAGAAAATTCGGAGGCACACATGGTGCAAAGTACGCCCCGGCCGATATTGCGTATGGAAGCCGGCAGCGCACCGTCCGGATTCTGCGTAGCTTTGCCACTACCGCATTCCTCACGCTTTTCGCTGCCCGCCGTTGCTGCAAGCTATCAACATTCACAAGAGCTACAATTCCCTGAACGTACTCAAGGGCATCGATTTGACGATTGAAAAGTCGGAAATCGTGAGCATCGTTGGCTCTTCAGGGGCTGGCAAGAGCACGCTGCTGCACATTTTGGGCACGCTGGACACGCCGGACTCGGGCGATATTCTGTTCGATGGCGAGTCGGTGAGCTCGCTGGGGCGCAACGATTTGGCGCGGTTTCGCAACCGGCACATCGGCTTCATCTTTCAGTTTCACAACCTGCTGCCCGAGTTCACGGCCCTCGAAAACGTGTGCCTGCCCGCTTACCTAGCCGGCCGCACCGAGCGCGAAGTGCGCGTGCGGGCCCGCGAGCTGCTCGCCATGATGAACATGGAGCACCGCGCCGAGCACAAGCCCAGCGAAATGAGCGGCGGCGAGCAGCAGCGCGTGTCCGTGGCCCGCTCGCTCATCAACTCGCCCGAAATCATCTTTGCCGACGAGCCCAGCGGCAACCTCGACACCAAAAATGCCCAGGAGCTGCACCAGATTTTCTTTCTGCTACGCAAGGAATTGGGCCAGACTTTCGTGATTGTGACGCACAACGACCAGCTCGCCGAAATGGCCGACCGCAAGATTGTGATGCGCGATGGCCACATTCTGGAAGGCGGGTAAGGTTTTTTCACCGCAAGGGTTGTAGGGGCGGAGCTTGCCCCGCCCGTCGTTCGCACCGGTTATTCGGGCAGCAACGGCGGGCGGGGGCTAGCCCCGCCCCTACCGCTTTCGGCCCTGCCACATCGCCGTTTCAGCCAAACTGACCAGCGGATTGCGGACATACCAATATGGTTAGCTTCAACATTTTCCAGCATTTCCGCTAAGAGCCTAACTGACAGCAATAAAATTTACCAATATTTTTGGCAATTGTGGCACGTTTCTTTCTAGCATTGGGTTATCAACCCGAACACCAATTGGAAACATTGCTAAATTATAAAGCCATGAACGAGGCCCTGAAAACCACCAAAGAAGTTACCAAGAAGGCTAAAGTCGAGAGTTTCGACATCGCGCGTTCCGACGAGACGCTGGACCTGGCGAAGGACCTCGCCAAGTTCATTAAAGACAACAAGCTTAGCACGACCGTGCAGGGCAAGGAGTTTGTGAACGTGGAGGGCTGGCAGTACGCCGGCTCGCGCTTGGGCATCGTGCCCATCGTGGAGCACGTCATCAACGTGGGCAGCCCCGATGAACTGAAGTACCAGGCCAAGGTGACGCTGTTCGACATCCGCCACGGCGTGACAGTGGGCGCCGGCTTTGCCGTGTGCTCGAACAAGGAGAGCGGCAAGAAATTCTACCAGGAATTCGCCATTATGAGCATGGCCCAGACCCGCGCCGTGGGCAAGGCCTACCGCAACATCTTGGCCTGGATTATCCGCGCGGCCGGCTACGAGCCCACCCCCGCCGAGGAAATGGACTATGACACGAACAAGGCCGTGGTAGCCGCCGTGCCGGCCGTAGTGGCCGCGCCCGCCCAGCCCGTGCCCGCCATGCAGGTGCTGCCCGCCGAGGTACCGGCCGTAGCCGCCGAAGCACCTGCTGCCGCGCCGGTGCAGTATGCCACGGCTTCGCAGAAGGAAGAAATCATCCGCCTGCTGAACCACCCGGTCATCACCCGCCCGGAGAAGACCAAGATGCTGCTCAACATCAACCGCCTCGATGAGGAGCGCGCGTTGCAATCCATTGCCAAACTGCGCAAAGCCATCGACGACCGCGAGAACGGTGAAAAAGTGGCCGCTTAATTCTTATCCTTTCTCATTTCCGTATTCATCACGCTTCTATCTGCCAGCCCGGTGCCGCAAGGTGCCGGGCTTTTTTGTGGGCTATTGAGCGGTGGCTTTCTACCATCGGACACCTTGTTCGGACCTTGAAAAGGTGGTAGCTTGTGCCACTTACGCTACTTTAGGTGGTACAGGCTGTTGCGTTCTCCACTCCGAATTTTCGAAATAAACCCTTGCTCATTATGCCCTCTCCGACGAAGCGTTTTGCGGCGGCAGCCTGCTTCCGGACCCTTGTTGTGCTAAGCCTAGGCGGTTGGGCCGGCCCTAGCCTGGCGCAGGCCCCGCACCGCTTCACTTACACGGCGGTGGTGCCGGTGGCGGGCGCGAGCCAGGTCGACCTGGTGCTGCGCGCCCGTGCCTGGGCCCGGCAGGTAACGCCGGCCAGCTTGGTCCCCGTGAGCACGAGTGAATCCGATACCGAGGTGCTGCAAACGACGGGCCTCTGCCCTTTTGCCTATGAACAGGAAAACCTGTCGGGCAAGACCTTCATGGCCACGCTGCGCTACAATGCCACGCTTTCGCTGCGCGCGGGCCGCTACAAGTACGAGGTAACGGGGTTTGTCTTTCAATTCCCGGGTGCGGGCCGGGCTCCCACCCAGGAAGTGCCCGTCGAATCCTTCTTCAATGGCAACGCCAAGCCCCTCAATGCCGCCGGATTTCGCTATAACATGACCATGCGCACGTGCTACAAAGAAATTGCCGACGAGGTGCTGGCCCGCCTGCAGGCAAGCATGCGCCAGCCCATTGGCAAGGCCGGAACTGAATAAAATCTGGTGTGTGCCAGGCCGTGGAAGACGCTTGTTGCGCGGCGCAATTGGCTTCGCCGGCGCGCCTGAACTTGTGCCCGGCGGCTGGGTTATGGTCAGGCTGTTCGGCGACGGCCTTTGCGGAGCCGTACTACGGCAACAAGTTGCTTATAACTTTTTATTAACCGGCAAAACTCTAATGAAATCCACCCTTCTTCTCACGGCCGCCCTGGCCGTTTTCACCATGCAGGCGCGGGCCCAAACGGCCACCGCTACCACGTTGCGCGCCGCCGCCGACCAGATTGCGACCAAAAAAGGCCCGCTCACGGTGCAGCCCATCACGCACGGCAGCGTAGTATTTACCTGGAATGGCAAGACCATTTACGTGGACCCCTACGGCGGGGCCGAAGCCTACGCCGGCCTGGCCGCGCCCGATGTTATCCTCATCACCGACATTCACGGCGACCACCTGGACCCCAAAACGCTGGCCGGCTTGGCCGTGGGCAAGGCCCTGATGGTGGTGCCCAAAGCGGTGGCCGAGAAGCTGCCGGCCGAGTACAAGGCGCAGGTCCGGATTCTGAACAACGGCCAGAAACTCGATACGCTGGGCCTGTCAGTTTCGGCCATTCCGATGTATAACCTGCCCGAAGCGGCCGACGCGCCGCATACCAAAGGCCGGGGCAACGGCTACGTGCTGAACCTGGGCGGCAAAACCGTGTACCTGTCCGGCGACACCGAAGACATTGCCGAAATGCGCGCCCTCAAGGGCATCGACGTAGCCTTTGTGTGCATGAACCTGCCTTACACCATGGATGTGAACCAGGCCGCGCAGGGCGTGCTGGCCTTCAAGCCCGGCATTGTGTACCCGTACCACTACCGCGGCCAGAACGGCTTGAGCGACGTGGCC
>JALYUH010000457.1 GCA_030853985.1 Bacteroidota bacterium
GAAACCGAGCGTTTGGACGCAGTAGTCGCACTTTTCCTGGTCGCCGGCGATGCCTACCACGCGGCAGCCTTTGAGCTTGGCAATCTGGCCCACCACGCTGCCCACGGCCCCGGCCGCTCCGGATACCACCACGGTTTCGCCCGGTTGGGGCTGGCCGGTATCGAGCAGGCCGAAGTAGGCCGTCATCCCGGGCATGCCGAGGGTGGCCAGATAGGCTTCGAGCGGCACGATGCGGGGGTCGACTTTCACCAGGTATTCGGGGCTGCGCGGGTCAGTGGCTCCGGCCCCTACCACGGCATATTGCTGCACGCCGAGGTTGCCGGTCACGTAGTCGCCCACGGCGAAGGCGGCGTTCTTCGACTCGGCCACCCGCCCGGCCACGCCCGCCCGAAACACGTCGCCGATGGCAATGGGCTTGATGTAGCTGCGGCCCTCGTTCATCCAGCCGCGCATGGCGGGGTCGAGGGAAATAAAGCTGATTTTGACCAGCACCTGCCCGTCGGCCAGCGCGGGCACGTCGACGGTTTCGATATCAAAATTGGCCGGCTGGGGCAGCCCGACGGGGCGGGAAGCGAGTTTGACGCGGGTGTTGGTGAGGGCCATTTTGTGAGGGTTGAGAGTAGGAAAATTAGGAGTGCGCAAGTTGGGCCGGGCCGGGCTTAACCTAGGTTAGGAAATTTGGCGCTTTGCGGAGGGTGTCACCTCACCCCCAACCCCTCTCCTTGGGGAGAGGGGAGCCTGACGATTGCAAACGACTGAAGTACCGTGGCTTGCCTCTCCCCAAAGAGAGGGACCGGGGGGGAGGTGCCGCGCGGAGGGCGTCAACCTACTCCGCCTTCCCCGCCGGTACCTGCTCCAGCGTCTCCAAATCCTCCGCCGTCAGGCGCAGCTCGGTGGCTTCGAGCAGCTCCGTGACCTGGCCCACGCTGGTGGCGCTGGCGATGGGCGCGGTCACGGCTGGGGCCTGCATCAGCCAGGCCAGGGCCACCTGGGCGGGCGTGGCCTGCTGGCGGTCGGCCACGGCATCAATGGCCGTGAGCAGAGCGAGGCCCTTTGCATTGAGGTATTTCTGGCCCACGCCGGTGCCGCGCGGGCTCTTTTGCAGGTCGGCCTGGTCGCGGTACTTGCCGGTGAGGAAACCGGCGGCGAGGCCGTAGTATGGAATCGCGCTGATGTTCTCCTTCAGCAAAAGCGGAGCGAGGTTCTGCTCGAAGTCCGCGCGGTCGTACAGGTTGTGGAGGTTTTGCAGCGTCTCGTAGCGCGGGAAACCGTGCGCGGCGCTGGCATCCAGCGACTCCTGCAGGCGGGCCGCCGTGAAGTTAGACGCCCCGATGGCGCGCACCTTGCCCTCCTTCACCAGCTGGGCGTAGGCTTCGAGGGTTTCGGCCACCGGCGTGGTTTCGTCGTCCTTGTGCGACTGGTACAGGTCGATATAATCGGTTTGCAAACGCTTGAGCGAGCCTTCCACGGCCCGCAGAATATAGTCTTTTTTCAGGCCTTTGTTGTCGGCGTTCACCTCCCAGCCCACTTTGGTGGCGATGATGACATCATCGCGCCGGCCGCGCCGCTGCAGCCATTTGCCGATGATGCTTTCCGACTCGCCGCCCACGTGCCCGGGCACCCAAACGGAGTAGCCGTCGGCCGTATCGATGGCGTTGCCGCCGTTGGCCACAAAAGCATCGAGCACGGCGAAGGACGTAACTTCGTCAATAGTCCAGCCGAAGACGTTGCCGCCCAGCATGAGGGGCGAGATTTGGAGGCCGGAGCGGCCGAGTTCACGGGTTGGCATAGCAGTTTTTTGATTCAAAAGATGAGCCTCCCTAACCGAAAAACGCTGCCGAAGGTTAGCTGGCAACTGGTTCCACGGCCACCAGCACCCGCCAGCCGTGGGCCGGCACGGGCAGCGTATCGCCGGCAAAAAGCGTCAGGTTTTCGTCGCTGAACAGGTCGCGCCACGGGCCCGGCACAGCGGGAATCAGCTGCACCTCAGCCGCGATGTTTACCGCGCAGAGCACGGCCGCCGCTCCTTTGGTCCGGCAGAAGGCGTACACGGCGGGCGGCCCCGGCAGGCGCCGCAAGTGGCTGGCTGGGTCGCCGTTGCGCAGGGCCGGGTGGTTTTTTTTGAGCTGAAACAGGCGCGTATAAAAATCCTGAAGCGGCAAATTTCCCCACGCAATGGTGTCGCGGTCAAAGAACGCCAGCCGGCGGTTCAGGCCCGCTTCCTGGCCCGAATACAGCAGGGGCATGCCCGGCAGCAGGGCCGCGAGCACGGCGAAGGGTAGGGCCAGCGGCCCGAGGCGCTCGTACTCGGTGCCATCCCAGCTGTTCACGTCGTGGTTGCTGGTGAAGTGCATCAGGTACACGCTGGGCGGGTATTTGGCGCGCTCGGCGGCCAGGTAGGTGTCGATGTCGGCCAAGGCGGCGTGGCCTTCGGCAAGGCGGTCGAGTAGGTAGTGCAGGCGCAGGCCGAAGCTCATGTCGAAGGCCTTTTCGAGCAGCCGCGTATCGGAATCGAACTCCTCCCAGCTCAGCCCGCCCGAGGGGTACAGCTCGTCCCACTCGGCCAGCATAAACACCGGCTTAATGGCCTCCAGCGCGGGCCGGGCCTCGTCCCAGAAATCAGTGGGCACCAGGCCGGCCACGTCGCAGCGGTAGCCGTCGATGTCGGTTTCCCGCAGCCACCAGGCCAGCGCCTCCGTCATGTAGCGGCGCAGGTCGCGGTTGCCGTAGTCCAGCGCCACCACGTCGGTCCAGTCGGCCACGGGCGGCACCAGCTGGCCGGCATCGTCGTGCTGGTACCAGTCGGGGTGCTCGGCGATGAGGGCGTTGTCGCGGCTGGTGTGGTTGGCTACCCAGTCCAGTAGCACCTTCAGGCCCAGGGCGTGGGCCGCCCGCACCAAGTGGCGCAGGTCCTCCAGCGTACCAAATTCCGGGCTCACGGCGAAATAGTCGCGCACGGCATACGGCGAGCCCAGCGCACCCTTGCGCCCGGCTTCGCCAATCGGATGCACCGGCATCAGCCACACAATGCCGATGCCCATCTGTTGCAGCCGTGGCAAATGGGCTTCAAAGGCCCGGAAAGTGCCTTCGGGCGTGAAATTCCGAACGTTTACTTCGTAGATGGTGGCGTGGGCGGCCCATTCGGGATGGGCTACGGTGAAGCGGTTGGCAAGCGGATGGTCGTCGGGCATGAGTAGGGGAGTGGCGGTGGAGTATGCCGCTACGCGCCCCCGATGGCGGTGGTTGTCGCCCCTACACCTCGTAGAACTCCAGCGGCAGGCCGTCGGGGTCGGCGAAAAACGTGAACCGCCGGCCGGTCAGCTCGTCCATGCGCACGGGCTCGCAGGCCACGCCGTGCGCCGCCAGGTGCCGGATGGCGGCGGCCACGTCGGGCACGGCGAAGGCGAGGTGGCGTAGGCCGGCGGCTTCGGGGTAGCTGGGGCGCGGCGGCGGGCTGGGGAAAGAAAACAGCTCCAGCACGTATTGCCCGTTCACCGCCAAATCCAGCTTGTGCGAATCGCACGCGGCCCGGTAGTTTTCGGCCAGAATCTCCAACCCGAGAATTTCAGTGTAAAACCGTTTCGAGGCTGCGTAATCGGAGCAGATAACGGCAACGTGGTGCAGGCCAAGCAGGGAGAGCATGGGCAAATCAGGACGAGAATGAGCCGCCAATACCCGGAATCGCGGCCGGTTGTTCGCGGCGCGTAAAGCACTAAGTGCGGATAATGTCGGTATCAACCGGCACGTAGCCCAGCAGCCGGCTCATGCTCAGCACCTGGCCCTTATGGTGGAATTCGTGGGTGCTGGTGTGCGTGAACAGCTGCAGCGGCGTGAGCTCCTGCGGCCGCGTCCGGCGCGGCAGCCCGAAGCGTTTCGGCGTCAGCCAATCGGCCGCGTAGTGCCGGCTGAAATCGGCCACCAGCGCATCCACGCCCGCAAACACGATGCGCAGGGCTGCCACATCAAGCACCGCTTCGGGCAGTGGCGTACCCGCCGCCCGGCCCAGCCCGACCTGGCCCAGCCAGTAGTCGTAGCAGCCGGCCACGTGTACCAGCAGGTCGCGGATGCTGCCGCCATTCATGGCGGCCACGGGCGTGGCAAAATGGGCGGGCGCGAGGCCGGCGCAATAATCCAGCAGCACGCCGCGAGCGCTGGCGACGAGGGCATACTGATGAGTGAAAGCGGCTGTCATATGATGCGTAAACATCGGGCCCGCCGCTAATCAGCGCCGCTTGCGCGCAGGAAGGAGCACTAATTGGTGGCGGACCCGGGCGGCGGCGAGAGTGCTTAGTTGTTCGCGTTCAGCAGCTTGGCGAGGGTGGTTTGCAGCTCGTCGCCGCGCAGGTTGACGGCCACGATTTTGCCCTGCGGGTCGAGCAGATAGTTCTGCGGTACGCCTTGCACGTTGTAGGCCTTGGCTGCCGCGTTGTCCCAGGATTTAAGGTCCGACACCTGCGTCCAGGTCAGGCCATCTTTCTCGATGGCCCGCACCCAGGCTTCGCGGCTGCTCTTGCTGTCGAGCGACACGCCCAGAATGGTAAAGCCTTTGTTTTTGAAGGTGTTGTAGGCCTTCACCACGTTGGGGTTTTCGGCGCGGCAGGGGCCGCACCAGCTGGCCCAGAAATCGATGAGCACGTACTGGCCGCGCAGGCTGCTCAGCGTCACCGGCACGTTTTTCGGGGTGTTCTGGGTGAAATCGGGACCCATGCTGCCCACGGCCACCTGCTGCAGGTCCTGGATGCGGGCCGCGATGCGCTGCCCCCGGGGCGTATGGCGCACGTTGGCGCTCAGGCCCTGATACAGGGCGGCGAAAGGCCCGGCAGCAGGGTTGCCCGACAGCAAATCGAACAAGATGAACAGGCTGAGGGGCGAGTCGGGATGCGCTTTCACGTAGTCAGTTTCCACCTTTTCCTGCCCGGCCTCGATGGCGGCGAGCTGGGCCGCCAGCTGCTGCCGGTAAGCAGGGGCGTTGCGGGTTGCCGCGGGCTGGGCCAGCGCCTGCTGTTGCAGGTCCGCGGCCCGGGCGCTCAGCTGCTGATGCAAAGCGCGCAGCCGGGCATCATCATCGTTAAGAGGCGTGCCGCGCACGGTGGCCCTGGTGGCCGAATCGGGGGTGGCGACCTCCACGGTACCGTTTTCCAAGTAGAAAATCTCCCTTCTCCTATCCTGCGATTTCCACTCGGATTTGCCGTTGTGGCCGAAGGCGATAGTGGCCCGCACTGGTTCGGGGAGGGTGCCCCGGAATTCGAAATGGCCGTCCGTTACCGCCACCGAGTCAGTCACCCATTTCTGATTGACAGCGTGGCCCAGATAGGCCTTGGTGATGCCGGCCGGACTACCCACGGTGCCCTTCACGATAAAATGGTCGGCGGTTTGGGCCTGGGCCAGCCCGGGCAGCAACAGGGCCGTGCAGAGGAGTTTTTTCATGGCAAGGGCAGGGTTGGACAGCAGACAGATGCCAGTTGCCCGGCCACAGTTGCATGGAGGTCTGCGGCGGCAGGCGCATTTTTATGGTTCAACTATAGCCGAAGCTTAGCGGGAAGCCCGCTATTCGCTCACCCAGGGGGTTTTGCCTTGCACCGGCCCGCGGCGGCCGGGCGCGGAAGGCGTCTCAATGCAGCCCAGCTGGAAGAAGCCCAGCAGCCGGTCGTCCGGCCCGAGGCCAAAAAACGCCTTGGCCTCCTCCGCACCCGTGGTGCCGCCGCTGCGCCAGTAGCCGCCCGGGCCGGAGGCGTGGGCCGAGCGGTGCAGGGTTTGCCCGGCGCTGGCCCCGGCTGCAATTTCCTCGGTTTCGGGCCGGCGCGGCGCGGTGTGCTGCATGGCAATGGCCATAAGGTGCGGGCACTGCGGCGGGTTGTTGCCCGAACCTACTCCAGCGCAGTAGCCCAAACCAGCTCCGGGTTCGTGGCCCACACCACCCAGCTATGCGGCCGCAGGCGGATGTGGCGCTTATCGCCGGCAAACTCCACCGTGCTCCAGTTAAATACGGTGGCTTTGCCGAAGAGGGGTGCGCCGTTGCCAGAGGTTGGGGCGGACATGAAAACGTCCAGGTACGGATTTTCCGACCCGGGCTGAATTTCGGCCGGCAGCGTCAGTATCCGCGCCGTATCGGCCAGATTAACGGCAACAAAAACCCCTTCCTGTGCTTTCTGGCGCACAAAAGCCGCAACCCCCTGTGGCGCAGCTAAAAGCCGGAAACCGGATGTCGCATCAAAATTTTGCAGCGCCGGGTGCCGTTTCTTCAGGCGCAACAGCGTCCCGTAGAAGCCTTCGAGCGGGTAGCCGCCCCACGGAATGGTGTCCTTATCGAAGAAGCGCAGGCGGCGCTTCATGGCCGCTTCCTGGCCGTTGTACAGCATCGGAATGCCGGGCCAGAGGGTGGTGAGCACGGCTTCGGGCAAGGCGTTTTTGCCGAGGCGCTCGTACTCGCTGCCGTCCCAGGCGTTGATGTCGTGGGTGCTGGTGAAGGTCATCAGGCTAATGCCGGCGGGGTAGCGCTGGCGCTCGGCGGCCCAGTAGTGGGCCAGCTCGGCAGTAGGTTTCCGGCCCTGGCCCAGGCTGTCGAGCAGGCCGTGCAGGCGCAGGGCGTAAGTGGCATCGAACGCCTTTTCGAGCAGGCGGGTGTCGGGGTCGAATTCCTTCCGCGAAATGAACGTGGGCGGGAACAGCTCGTCCCATTCGGCCAGCATGAACACCGGCTTTATCTGCTCCAGCTCGGCCCGGGTGGTATTCCAGAAGTCCGTGGGCACCAGCCCGGCCACGTCGGCCCGGAAGCCGTCGAGGCCGGCCGTGCGCACCCAGTAAACCATGGTTTCGGTCATGTAGCGGCGCAGGGCGGGCTTCGTGTAGTCGAGGTCGATAACGTCCTGCCAGTCGGCCACCGGCGGGCGGAAGTGGCCGAGGCGGTCGCGGGTGTACCAGTCGGGGTGTTCGGTGGTGAGGTTGCTGTCCCAGGCCGTGTGGTTGGCCACCCAGTCCAGAATAACGTGCATTCCCAGGCCGTGGGCCGTGTTCACGTAGTGCTGCAAATCGGCCAGCGTACCCAGGTCCGGGTTCACGGCGCGGTAGTCGCGCACCGAGTAGGCGCTGCCCCGCGTGCCCTTGCGGTGGCTGCGGCCGATGGGGTGGATGGGCATCAGCCAGAGAATGCCCACGCCCATCTTTTGCAGGCGCGGCAGGTCCACCTCCGCCGCCCGAAACGTGCCCTGCGGCGTGTACTGGCGCACATTCACCTGGTAAAGGGTGGCGTGGGCGGCCCATTCGGGGTGCCGGATGGGGTAGGCCGCCGAATCGGGCGCGGCGGCCGGGGCAGCGGCCGTGGCCGTCTCGGGTTTCGACGGGGAGCCGCACTGACCGGTGCCCAGCAGCAGCAGCGGCAACAGCAGCGCCCGCAACGGGCGGAAAGGGGCAGGGGAAGGCATGGCGCAAGGTAAGAAAGGCGGTAGCGTTTTGCGGAATTCGGTCGCCGGTTATGCCGAGCGGAGCCGAGGCAGCTTGCCCGCATCGTTGTACGATTGAATTGCTGCCCCAAGCGAGCTGCCTCGGCTCCGCTCAGCATGACGTTCTACCATAGTCCTTCGTCCCTCTTCAGCCTAGCTACAGAATCGGCCGCGACCTTCGCCGCATCGGTTTCACCCTTACGCTTTCTCCGTGAAAAACCTTCTGCTTGCCGCCTCCCTTTCCCTGCCAGTGCTGTGCCCAACCCCAGCGGCCCGGGCCCAGGCCGCCATGGTGCCGCCCATCCCGTACCACTTGCTCAACACGATTGCCATTGGCGGCGAGGGCGGCTGGGACTACCTCAAAGTCGACCCCGCCGGCGAGCGCCTCTACGTGTCGCACGGCACGCGGGTGGAAGTCATCGATTTGAAAACCCGCAAACTCATCGGGACCATCCTGGATACGCCGGGCGTGCACGGCATCGAGGTGGTGCCGGGCACCAACCGCGGCTACATCACCTGCGGGCGCAACAACACCTGCGTGGTGTTCGATGTGAAGACCCTGAAGCCCATCGGCGCGCCCATTCCCACCGGCCCCAAGCCCGACGCGCTGCTGTATGACGCCTTCTCGAAGCGCGTGTTCATCTTCAGCAACGACGGCGGCAAAAGCACCGTGCTCGACGCCAAAACCGGCACCATCGTGGGCACCGCCGAGCTGGGCGGCGACGTGGAAGAAGGCGTGAGCGACGGCCACGGCACCATCTTCGTGAACATCGAGAACAAGAGCGAAATCGTGGCCTTCGATGCCAAAACGCTGGCCGTGCGCCACCACTACCCGCTCGCCCCCGGCGAAGAGCCCACCGGCCTGGCCTACGACCCCAAAACCAACCGCCTGTTCAGCGGCTGCGCCAACGAAAAGCTGGTGGTGACGGACAGCAAAACCGGCCGGCAAATCGCCGTGCTGCCCACCGGCAAAGGCACCGACGGCGCGGGCTTCGACCCCGCCACCCGCAACATCATCACCTCCAACGGCGCGGGTACCTTCACGGTGATGCACGAGGACGCACCCGGCAAGTTCTCGGTAATCGGCAGCGTACCCACCGCCCGCGGCGCCCGCACCATGAGCCTCGACCCCAAAACCGGCCACCTCTTCACCGTCACGGCCGACTACGGCCCCACGCCGGCCCCCACCACCGAAAACCCGCGCCCCCGGCCCAGCATCGTGCCCGGCACGTTCCGGGTGCTGGAGTTTGGGCAATGAGTGAATGGGCGAATGGGCGAGTGGGTGAATGAGCGAACTTTGCCCATTCATTCACCCACTCATCCATTCACCCATTGTGAAGCAT
>JALYUH010000472.1 GCA_030853985.1 Bacteroidota bacterium
CACGGTGGACGTGCCACCCATGAAGCAGATGACCATTGAGGTGCTGGGCAACGAGTCGGGCGACTGGTTTCTGCATTGCCACGTCCTCTACCACCTGATGAGCGGCATGGCCCGCGTGGTGAGCTACGACACGCCCCGCGACCCCCGCATGCAGGGCTACCCGGCGAGCACGCTGGTGCACGAAACCAACAAATACTACACCTGGGGCATGCTCGGCGCGGCCTCGCACATGGGCACGCTCAACCTGATATCGTCCAACATCCGCAACCAGTTTAACCTGAGCGTGGAGAACGGCTGGAACCGCAACATGGAAACCGAGGCCACCTACGAGCGCTACCTCTACGACTACTTCCGCGTATTTGGGGGCGTGAACGTGGAGAATTCCCGGCAGCGCCTGCCCGCCCCGCTCACCGAGCCGGGGGCTGCGGGTCGGATGGTCACCAAAACTTCCACCACCGCCGTAGTCGGGGTGCGTTTTCTGACGCCCTACCTGTTCAGCCTCGATGCCCGCATCGACAACCAGCTGCGGCCCCGCCTGAGCCTGGGCCGGACCATTATGGTGATGCCGCGCCTGCTTGTGTCCGGCTATTATGAGTACCAGGCCGATTTCGGGTGGGTGAACACGCTGGACAATAACCGCCGCTTTGCCAAAGAAGTCGTTTGGCGCGCCGGGGCCGAGTACCTGCTCTCGCGCAACCTCTCGCTAATGGGCAGCTACGAGAACCGTTTCGGTGGCGGCGGCGGCCTGAACCTGCGGTTTTAATCCCGGAACGAAAGCTCCGCCAGCTGCCAGCGGCTGTCTTCATCATAGCCATTCACGAGCTACTGCAACCCCCATGACGAATCTAACCCCCGGCATGTTCGTGGTGCCGACAATAGCCTTGACCGTCACAGGGGTGCTCTACGCCTGCTTCGCGAAGAAAGCGCCGGACCGTAGCACATTTAAGCGTTTTATCGGCTTCGCGCTGGTGCTGGCTTTTGTGCTGAATTTCAGTTGGGAACTAAGCCATTGTCCCTTGTACGAAGGCTGCGGCTATGACCCGCGGCACATCGCATTTCTGGCCCTGGCCTCGCTGGCGGATGCCATCATGGCGGCGTTGCTCTACCTGGGCCTGGCGCTCGTGTACCGGGACGGCCTCTGGGTGCGGCAGCTGACGTGGGTACGGGCTGTCTGGCTCGTGATACTTGGGGGCGCGGGAGCCGCATTAACCGAGGTTGTCCACCTGGCAGTGGGAAGCTGGGCGTACACCGACCGGATGCCCCTTATTCCGGGCCTCGGGGTTGGCCTTTCCCCCGTGCTGCAATTTGCGGTGCTGCCGCTACTGATTTACAGCCTGAGTTTCTACCTCACGGCACCCAAAAGCATATCCGCTGCCCACGCAGCCCAGCCGAAAGCAGTTTAAGGAAGCTAACCCAAAGCAAGCGCCCATGCCGGGTAATCATGCAAGCCGTAGGCGCAATTCTGTACCCCTTTGGTCGCACCTGGCGGCCACTTTGCACGTTCTATTCACACGGACCACCGGTGGTCCTTTAGCTCTAATTATCATGAAAACGCTCCAATTCAAAACCAACATCAACTGCGGCGGCTGCATCAAATCCGTTACGCCCGCCCTCAACCAGGAAGCCGGTGCCGGTAACTGGCAGGTCGACACCGCCAATCCCGACAAGATTCTCACCGTCACCTCCGATAAGCTCACGTCCGAGCAGGTGGTGCAGGCTGTGGAGAAGGCCGGTTTCAAGATTCAGGCGGCTTAACGCCTAGTCTCATGCCTAAAAACGCCCGGCAACGCCGGGCGTTTTTGGTTGGCGACGGTTTTGTCCCTGCACCACGGTTGAGCATTTGCATTCCGGCCAGCTGGCCGCCCGAAGCATGACAAAGCTCATTCATTAGGGCCGCACTTGTCATGGCCTCCCATCCAGCCCCGGCAGACCTTTGCTATCACTGATTTCGCGCCGGCAATTTGTCTCTAAGTATTGGCAGATGGGTGCCTGGCCGGCCAGCTATTCAATTTTTTCCAACAACAATTCTTCTC